>NZ_JBYSZY010000023.1:0-89974 GCF_058787635.1 Variovorax sp. FW305-3-2-15-B-LB1
ACCCCCGACTCCGCCCCCACCGACCTCATCCTGATCCGCCACGGCGAAACCGCCTGGAACCGCGAGTTGCGTTTCCAGGGCCACGCGGACGTCCCGCTCAACGACATCGGCCACGAGCAGGCGCGCCGCCTCGGCCTGCGTCTGGCGGGCGAGACGGCACGGCACCTCATCAGCAGCGACCTCATGCGCGCCCAGCAGACCGCGGCGCCCGCGGCGCAGCAGCTGGCGCTGCCGGTCGTCACCTCGGTGGCGCTGCGCGAGCAGCACTTCGGCGTGGTCGAGGGCATGCGGGCCGACGAGATCCAGAGCCAGCATCCGCGTGCCTGGGAAGAGTGGCTGGAGTTCCGCGAAGACCATGCCATGCCGCAGGGCGAGAGCGCGCGCGAGTTCCATGCGCGCGTGATCGGCGCGCTCGGCACGGTCGCCGCTGCACATCGCGGCCAGCGCCTGATCGTCGTCACGCACGGCGGCGTGCTCGACATGGTGTGGCGCACCGCGCGCGGCCTGAGCCTCAGCGGCCCGCGCCAGAGCGAAATTCCGAACGCGGGCTTCAACCGCATCCGCATCGCCGACCCGGCCGCGCCGGACGCCATCGAGATCGTCGAGTGGGCCGACACGCGCCACCTCGCCGACCTGCCGCCGCAGCCGACCTACGACCAGCGGCGGCACCTGAAGAAGGACTGATTCAGGCCGGGCAGCTGCCCGGCCTCGGCGTGCGCAGCAGCGGCACGCCGGCGCCCACGCCCGTGGGCTGGCCGCCGTCCACCGCGAGGCGGCCGTTCACCAGCACCGTGACCACGCCTTCGGACAACAGCGTCGGCTGCGTGTAGGTGGCCTTGGCCGCAAAGCGCTTCGGATCGAACACCACCACGTCGGCGTGGTAGCCGGGGCGCAGGTGGCCGCGCTGCACGAGGCCCAGCGTGTCGGCTGTGAACGAGGTGCTGCTGCGGATGAACTGCGTCAGCGAGATCGCGCGCTCCTTCACCACGTACTGGTCGTACTTGCGCGCGAAGGTGCCGTAGGCGCGCGGATGGCCCAGCGACGAGTCGGACGAGGTCATGACCCACGGCCGCTTCATGAAGGCGCGCACGTCGTCGTCGCTCATGTTGAACGAGGCGATCATCAGGTCGCCGTCGCGCAGCACGGCGATGGCGGCGTCGACCGGGTCGGCGTTCGAGGTCTTGGCCACGTCGGCCAGTGTCTTGCCCACGTACTTCGTGCTGCCGGCCGAGAACAGGATGGCCTCGGGCCCGCCGCGCAGGCGCAGGTTCTCGCGCATGTCCTTGCGCAGGCGCTCCTGCTGCGCCGCGTCGTCGAAGCGTTGCAGCGTCGCGGCGCGGCCGCCTTCGTTGGCCCAGGGCGGCAGCAGCGCGGCCGAGAAGCGCGTGCTCGACGCGGTCCAGGGGTAGTGGTCGGCCGTGATGTCCAGGCCCGCGGCGCGCTCCTTCTCGATGCGCCGGATGATGTCGCCGCTCTGGCCCTGCACCGCCACGCCCAGCGCCTTGATGTGCGCCAAGTGCACCGGCAGCTTCGCCTCGTGGCCGATGCGGATCACCTCGTCGATCGAGCCCTTGAGGCCGACGTTGTACATGGCCTCGTCGCGGATGTGGCTGTCGTACAGGCCGCCGTGCGCGGCCGCCACCTTCGCGAGTTCGATGACCTCCTCGGTCTTCGAGAAATTCTGCGGCGGGTAGAACAGGCCCGTCGACAGCCCGAGCGCGCCGTCGCACATCGCGCGGGCCAGGTGCTGCTTCATCGTGTCCATCTGCGCGGGCGTGGGCGCGCGGTTGGCCTCGCCGAGCTGGCTGATGCGCAGCGGCCCGAAGCCCGCGTACATCGCGACGTTGGTGCCGACCGGCACGGCGCGCAGCTTCTGCGTCTGCGCGGCGATGTCGTAGCCGCCGAAGCCGTCGTTGCCGATCACGGCCGTGGTCACGCCCTGCGTGAGAAAGGGAATGTTCAGGCGCTTGCGCGCGTCGCTCGAGAGCAGGTCGGCGTCGGCGTGCGTGTGGGCGTCGATGAAGCCGGGCGCCACCACGAGGCCGGTGGCGTCGATGGTGCGGCGCGCGCTGAACTGCGCCGGCATGGCGCGGCCCGCGAACACGATGCGGTCGCCCGCAATGCCGACGTCGCCGACCACCGGCGTGTCGCTGTCGCCCGTGTAGATCGTGCCGCCGCGCAGCAGCAGGTCGAGCTCGACGGGGGCTTCAGCGGCGGTGGTGTGGAAGGGCGAGGCGAGGGCCGCGAGAACGGCCAGCGTGACGAGGGAGCGCTGCATGGGCGAACGGGAGGAGAGCGGGAGGAGCGGCCAGTTTAGGAGTCGCTCCCGCGCAGCCGTTAATTCCTTTTGCGGCACGCCCCATGACCGGAAGGCATGGGTGGCGCCGCGCGCCGCTCAGCGCGCCGCGATCTGCCCGAGTCCCAGCCGCGCGTAGACCGCGTCGGTCTGCCGCCGCAACCGCAGCGATTCGGGCTGGCCGTTGAGCTGCTGCTGCAGCAGGCCCTGCGCGCCTGCGAGCGCGGCCTCGGTGCCGGTGCGCACCAGCGCGTCGAGGTACAGCTGCTCGAACAGGTCGCGCTGCGCATGGCTGCCGCCGATCTCGATCATGCGCGGCAGCGCGACGCCCAGGCCCTCGACGGCGCCCACCACGTCGCCGCGCGCGTGGGCCACGAGGCCGCGCGCGGCCGGCACGCACACGCGCTGCCACGCGGCGCGCGTGGACGCCGGCGCCACGGGCGCGAAGGCCTCGATGTTGTGCAGCAGCACCTGCGCCTCGGGCCGGCCGGCGCGCGCCAGGCCGTAGAGGTACTGCAGGTCGAGAAAGGGCAGCACATGGTCGGCCTGGCGCTGCCGCAGGTGGTCGGCCACGTCGTCCCAGCGCGCGCCGACATCGATGCCCGCCAGCTCGAGCCGCGCGAGCAGCGACACGGCGCCGATCTGGTCTTGCGAATAGTCCTTCACCACGCCCCAGGCGTGCTCGTCGTACACCGCGAGCGCTTCGGCGTCGCGGCCCAGGTCGATGAGGAACAGCGCCACGTGCCACCAGTTGTGCGTGACCATGAAGGAGTTGAGCCCGGTCCAGGTGTCGCTCACGCCCTGCATGAACGCCAGCCCCTCGGCCAGCCGGCCTTCGGTGAGCATCACGTGCGCCAGCGCATGGTGCGCCCAGGGCTCCTTGCGGCACAGGCTGATGGCATGGCGCGCGCTGGCCTCGGCTTCGCGCAGCAGGTGGCACTGTTCGTAGCCGAAGGCCACCATGCCGTGCACGTAGGGCACCTCGGCCGCGGCCGGCAGCGCCGCGAGCGCCAGCCGCAGCATGCCGGGGCAGTCGCCGGTGTTGAAGCAGTGGTACTGGCCCAGCTTCACCGACACCAGGTCGCGCGGATGCTCGCGGGCCTGTTCGGCATGCAGCGCGATGGCGCGCCCGATGTCGCCGTCCGCCCAGGCCTGGACGGCGGCGATGTAGCGCTGCTCGCGCGGCGTGGCGCGCGCCGCACCGGCGCGGGCCTTGTCGAGGAAGGGCTGCGCGTTGGCCGCGGCCTCGCGCGATTCGGCGAACAGGTGCAGCGTCGCGCAGTAGGCCTGCACGATCGGGCTGGCATCGCGTTCGGCCAGCGCCAGCAGGTTCACGGCGCGCGCCTCGGTCGAGAGAAAGCCCATGACGAAGTCGTCGACCAAAGCGAGGCTGGCGGCGTCGTCGAGCGTGAGCGGATTGCCGAGGCTGTCGGCAGCGTGCGGGGTTCCGTGGGAGGGCATGGCGGCATGGTGCCACGCCCCCGGCGTCTTTCAAGTCCCTGTGAGACGCCCTAGACACCCGCCTGCTGGTGGCGGTACTCCTGCGTCTGGCCGCCATAGCCGTAGGCCGCGGCGCGCGCGTCGATCACGTGGACGTACGAGACTTCGTGCAGGTCGGGCCGCAGCCGGGCCATGGCCGCGTGCACCTCGCGCAGGTAGCGCGCCTTCTCGGCCTTGGTGTTGGTCTCGTCGGTCACGCTGATGTCCAGGTGGAAGGCCGACTTGCCGAGCTCGGCCAGCGACTTGCCGCCGATGAACCAGCTGTCGGCGGCGATGTACTGCACCGTGACGGCGATGACCGGCAGTGCCTTGCCCAGCACGCTCTGCGTGAGCTCGGCGACCGTGTCGACGGTCTTGCGGGTGAGGGCGGCGTCAGGCTGGCCGGAGAGGTGGACGACGATGTGGGGCATGGTGGACTCCTTTTGCGTTGAAGAACGGGTGGTCGATGGGGTGATTGTGGGATTTCGCTCGTCATCGGAAAAGCGGGAAGATATGATGGAATCCATCGGATTAGCGAATGGATAGGCAGGCACCATGCAAGGCTTCGACCTCGAACAGTTGCGCACCCTGGTGGCGGTGGCCGACGCCGGCAGCCTCACGGCCGCGGCGCCGCGCGTGTACCTGTCGCAGTCCTCGGTGAGCGAGCAGATCCGCAAGCTCGAGGAGCGCGCCGGCCAGTCGCTGCTGACGCGCAGCAAGGCCGGCGTGGCACCCACCGAGGCGGGCCTGCGGCTGCTGGGGCATGCGCGGCGCATCCTCGCGCTGAGCGACGAGGCCTTTCGCGACCTGCGCGGCGAAACCTTGCAGGGCGAGCTGCGGCTGGCCGTGACCGACTACTTCCGCCCCGGCGACCTCACCCGCCTGCTGGGCCGGCTCGGCGAGCGCTATCCGCAGGTGCGGCTGCACGTGACCATCCTGAAGAGCGACGCGCTGCGCACCGCCTATGCGCATGGCGATTTCGACGTGGGGTTGGCGATGAACATCGCGGGCGCCAATGCCGCGGCGAGCGGCAGCGGCGCCGTGCTGCGGCGCGAATCGCTGGCGTGGCTCGGAGCGACCGGCCTGCGCGTGGTGCGCGGCGAGCCAGTGCGGCTGCTGGCGCTGCCCGACACCTGTTCGCTGCACCAGTTCACCGTGTCCCTGCTGCGCCGCCGCCGCGTGCCCTACGTGCTGGCGCATGTCGCGTCGGGGGTGGCGGGCCTGCAGTCGGCCCTGGCCGCGGGCCTGGGCGTGGCCTGCCTCAACGAATCGGCGATCGGGGAGGGCGTTGCACGGCTCGCACCGCCGCATGGGCTGCCGGCGCTGCCGCGCGTGGCGTTCCAGTGGTTGCCCGCGCGGCGGGGGGAGACCGCGTTCGTGACGCGGGCGCGGGAGATGCTGTCGTTGCAGCTGGCCTGAAGGCTTTCAGGCCAGACGCATTCAGACCTGCGGCCAGGGCCGCTGCACTTCCCGGATCTGCTCGAACGCACGCGCCACGCGCAGCACGCCGAGGTCATCGAAGCGCTGTCCCGCGATCTGCAGCCCGATCGGCAGGCCGCCGGCCGAGTACCCGCAGTTCACCGACGCCGCCGGCTGCTCCGACATGTTGAACGGCACGGTGAAGCCGATGTGCTCCAGCGGCCGCAGCGGGTCGTTGGTGGGCGAGGGCGCCTCAGCCGCTGCCGGCATGTTGGGCGACACCGGCGAGATCACGTAGTCGAAGCGCGCGCAGGCGTTCACCGTCGTGACGCGCGTGGCGTGGAACTGGCTGAAGCTGCGGAACACGTGCTCGCCGCTGAACTCGGCGGCGCTCTCGGCCCATTCGCGGATGTAGGGCAGCACCTTGGCACGCTGGTCGGGGCGCAGGGCCTTCAGGTCCACGAGCGAGCGCATGCGCCACAGGTGGTCCATGCCGTCGAGCAGGGCCTGCGACATGAAGGGCTGCATGGGCTCGACCGTGGCGCCGGCCTTCTCGAACAGGCGCGCGGCCTGCTCGACCGCGGCCTGGATCTCGGGTTCGACCGCGAGGCCGCAGCCGGCGTCGAGCAGCAGCCCGATGCGCAGGCCGCGCAGGTGGTCGGGCGCGACGTCGAACGCAGCCCAGTCGATGTCCTGCGCGGGCAGGCTCATGCTGTCGCGCGCGTCGGGCCGGGCCAGCGCCTGCATCATGAGCGCGGCGTCGCCGACGGTGCGCGTCATGGGGCCGGCGGCGCGGCCCATGTAGGGTGGGTCGATCGGGATGCGCCCCAGGCTGGGCTTGAGCGTGAAGATGCCGCACCAGCTGGCGGGCAGCCGCAGCGAGCCGCCGATGTCGGTGCCCAGGTGCAGCGGACCGTAGCCCGCCGCCGCGGCGGCACCGGCGCCAGCACTGGAACCGCCCGGCGTGCGGCTCAGGTCCCAGGGGTTGCGCGCCAGCGTGTGAAAGCTCGACAGCCCCGACGACAACATGCCGTAGTCGGGCATGGTGGTCTTGCTGACGATGACGGCGCCGGCCTCCTTCAGGCGCGCGGCCGGCGGCGCGTCGGCGGCGGCGGGCATGAGGTCGACGGCGGCGGTGCCCGCGGGCAGTGGGTCGCCGCGCGTGGCGATGTTTTCCTTGATCGTGGTCGGCACGCCGTCGAGCGGGCCGCGCGCGTCGCCGCGCTGCCAGCGCTGCTCCGAGGCGCGCGCCTGCTCCAGCGCGGCCTCGGGCCGGAACAGCCACGTGGCCTGCAGCCGAGGCTCGCAGTGCTCGATGCGCGCGATGACGGCGCGCGTCACCTCGACCGGCGACAGGCGCTTCTCGCGGTAGGCCGCAGACAGCTCCTGCGCCGACAGGTCGCTCAACGAAGGCAGGGAAGGGTCAGGCACTGCGGGGCTCATCCCCACGACAGGGCCGACAGGTCGTTCACGAAGATCGGGTTCTCTTTCCAGAGGCCCTTGACGCTCTTCTTGGCCACGGTCGGGAACTGCGGCTGGTAGAGGAAGCCGTTGGCCGCGTCGGTGGCCAGCAGCTTCTGCGCCTCGCCCAGCAGCTTGTTGCGCTCGGCCGCGTTGCCGGTGGACTTGATCTTGTCGAACAGCGTGTCGAAGGCCTTCGACTGGTAGCCCCAGTAGTAGTCGGGCTTGGCGTAGTTGCCCAGGTCGAAGGGCTCGACGTGCGAAATGATCGACAGGTCGTAGTCCTTGTTGGTGTAGGTGCCGCTGAGCCACTGCGCCCACTCGACGTTCTGGATCTTCACGTTGATGCCGATCTTGGCGAGCTGCGCCACGATGACTTCGCCGCCCTGGCGCGCATACGGCGGCGGGGGCAGGGTCATGCGCAGTTCGAGCGGGGTCTTCACGCCGGCTTCGGCCAGCAGCTTCTTGGCCTTCTCGATGTCGAAGGGGTTGATGCCCGTGGTGTCGATGTAGCCCGCGGCGCCCGGCACGTAATGGCTGCCGATCGGCACGCCCAGGCCGTCGGCCGCGCCCTCGATGAAGGCCTTGCGGTCGATGGCCGCGAGGATCGCGCGGCGCACGCGCACGTCGTCGAGCGGCTTCTTCTTGTTGTTGATCGAGAGAATGGTCTTGGCGCGCGAACCGGCCAGGATGGTCTGGAACTGCGGGTTGTTGCGGAACTGCGGCACGGCGCGCGTGCCGATGCGCGTGAACACGTCCACGTCGCCCGAGAGCACGGCGGCGGCCTGCGCGGCGGTGTCCGAGATGAAGCGGAAGGTGACCTTGTTGATCTTGGCGACGGCGGGGGCGCGGAAGCCCTCCCACTTGCTCAGCGTGATCGACGAGCCCTTGGCCCAGTTGTCCAGCTTGTAGGGGCCGGTGCCGATCGGCTTGGTGGCGTTGCCCTCGGCGCTCTTGGGCTCGACGATGGCGGCCGTGGCCTGGCCCAGCACGAAGGGCAGGTCGGGGTCGATCTCCTTGTTGATGACCACCACCGTGTGCTCGTCGACCACCTGCGTGGCGAGGTTGGCGAAGGTGCGCTTGTCCTTGTTGGTGCTCTTCTCGCCGCCGGCGCGGTCGAACGCGAACTTGACGGTGGAGGCGTTGAAGGGCTCGCCGTTCTGGAACTTCACGCCCTTGCGCAGCTTGAAGGTGTAGGTCTTCAGGTCGGGCGAGATTTCCCAGCTCTCGGCCAACAGCGGCGTGACGCTGCCGTCGACGTTGATCTTGGTCAGCGTTTCCAGGATGTTGTACTGCACGACCTCGGCGATGGCGGCGGCGGCGCCGGTGGTCGGGTCCAGGCCCGGCGGCTCCAGGGCCATGCCGATCACGATGGCGTCCTTGCGGCCCTGCGCCATGCCGGCCAGCGGGGTGGCCAGGGCGACGGTGGCGCCGGCGGTGGTAAGGAGCGTGCGACGGTTCAACATACGGGGTGATCTCCGGAAAACGGTCAGTGTCGAATGACTGCTTCGGCGCGCACCGTGCCCCAGGGGGAAGCGCAGCGCCACGAAAGAAAGACACACAGCACGAAAGATGCCACGTGCAGCGGATCATTCTCTCGCAGCAGGCCCTCCGGTGCGCGCCGGCGCGGGCGGTTTTTCCTCGGGACGTTCCCGGATGGGCGAGCGATCTTGCGCGAAGCCCACCGCTTGCGCCACCAGATGCTCATGACCGATCTGTCCGAGGCCGTGCCCCCGCGACTTCAGGCCGCGCGCAGCGTGTCGCCGGGCGGCGTGTGCAGCACCGCCGACAGCAGGGTGCGGGTGTACGGATGCTGCGCGTGATGGAACAGCTCGGCCGGCGGCCCCTGCTCCACGATCTGGCCCTTGAACACCACGCACACCTCGTCGCACAGGTGGTTGACCACGGCGAGGTCGTGGCTGATGAGCAGGTAGCTGATGCCGAACTGCTGCTGCAGGTCCTGCATGAGGTTGAGCACCTGGGCCTGCACCGACACATCGAGCGCGCTCACGGGCTCGTCGGCCACGATGAGCTTGGGGCGCGTGATGAGCGCGCGCGCGATCGCGATGCGCTGGCGCTGGCCGCCGGAGAACTCGTGCGGGTACTTGTCGAGGTCGGTGGTGCGCAGGCCGACGGCCGCGAGCGCTTCGGCGGCGCGCTCGCGCTGCTCGGCACGCCGCGTTTCAGCCAGTGCTTCGAGCGGCTCGGCGACGATGCGCGCGACGGTCTGGCGCGGGTCGAGCGAGCCGTACGGGTCCTGAAAGACCATCTGGAAGTCGCGCCGCGCGGTGCGCAGCTCGGCCTTCGAGAGCGCGTGCAGGTTGCGGCCTTCGAGCGCGACGCTGCCCGAGGTCGGGGTGTCCAGCGCCATCACGAGGCGCGCGATGGTGGACTTGCCCGAGCCCGATTCGCCGACGATGCCCAGGCTCTTGCCGGCCTGCACGCTGAAGCTCACGCCATTGAGGGCCTTCACGGTGGGCGGCGGGCCGAAGAGTTTTTCGCGCGGCAGGGCGTAGTGCCGCACGAGGTCGGTCACCTGCAGCAACGGGGTCGATGGATTCATGGCGCAACAGCCTGCGCGGCTGCAATTTCTTCGAGACGCATGCAGCGCACCGCATGGTCCGGCGGCAGCACCGTGGCGGACGGCCGCGTGGTGTGACAGGCGTCGACCGTGTACGCGCAGCGGCCCGCGAACGGGCAGCCCGGCGGCAGGTCGACCAGCTCGGGCACGCTGCCGCGGATGGTGGCCAGGCGCAGGCCGCGCGGCGCGCCGATGGCGGGGCGCGCGGCGAACAGGCCTTGCGTGTAGGGGTGGGCGCGCTTGGCGAACACGGCGTCGGTGGGGCCGCTCTCGACCACGCTGCCGCCGTACATCACGAGCATCTTCGAGACCGTCTGCGAGATCACGCCGAGGTCGTGCGAGATCAGGATCAGCGCCATGCTGCGTTCGGCCACGAGGCCCTGGATGAGCTCGAGGATCTGCTTCTGGATCGTCACGTCGAGCGCGGTGGTGGGCTCGTCGGCAATCAGCAGGTCGGGGCCGCAGGCCAGCGCCATCGCGATGCCGATGCGCTGGCGCTGCCCGCCGGAGAACTGGTGCGGGTAGGCGTCGAGGCGCGAGGCGGCGTCGGGAATGCCGACGCGGTCGAGCAGCGCGAGCACTTCCTTGCGCGCTTCGGCCTTCGACAGGCCGCGGTGCAGCCGCAGCGGCTCACCGACCTGGCGCACGATGGTGTGCACCGGGTTCAGGGCCGTCATCGGCTCCTGGAAGATCATGCCGATGCGGTTGCCGCGGATCTGGCACATGTCCTTTTCGTCGCGCCCGACCAGCTCGGTGCCGTCGAAGCGGATGCTGCCCGTGACCTTGGCGGTCGCGGGCAGCAGGCCCATGAGCGACATCACGGTGATCGACTTGCCGCAGCCCGACTCGCCGACGATGCCCAGCGTTTCGCCGCGCTCCAGCGAGAAGGAAATGCCGCGCACGGCTTCGGCCGGGCCGCGTTGCGTCTGCAGGCCGATGTGGAGGTCGTTGACTTCGAGAAGCGCCATGACGTGCTTGTTTACCTCGCGCGCGCCAGGCGCGGATCGAGCAGGTCGCGCAGACCGTCGCCCATCAGGTTCAGGCCGAGCACCGCCAGAGCGATGGCCATGCCGGGGAACACCGCGAGCAGCGGCTGCTGGAACATGAGGGTCTGGGCTTCGCTGAGCATGCGACCCCACGAGGGCTGCGGCGGTTGCGTGCCGAGGCCGAGGTACGACAGCGCAGCCTCGGCCAGGATGGCGATGGCGAAGCGGATGGTGATCTGCACGATCAGCACGGCCGAGATGTTGGGCAGCACGTGCTGCATCGTGATCGCGAACGATCCTTTGCCGCAGGCGCGTGCTGCGGCCACGTACTCGCGCGACCAGATCGCGTTGGCCGAAGCGCGCGTGATGCGTGCGAAGGTCGGAATGTTGTAGATGCCGATCGCGATGATGGCGTTGACGATGCCGGCGCCGAACACGGCGGTCATCATGATGGCCGACAGGATCGCGGGGAAGGCCAGTGTGAAGTCCGACAGGCGCATCACCGCCTCTTCGACCCAGCCGCGCCTCGCAGCAGCGAGCAGGCCCAGCGCCGTGCCGACCACGAGGCCGATGCCGACGGCAATCACGCCCACGAGGATGGACGCACGCGCACCCACGAGCAGCAGCGAAGCCACGTCGCGCCCGAACGCATCGGTGCCGAGCCAGTGCGTGGCCGAAGGGCCCTGCATCTTGTTCGCCATGTCCATCGCGTAGGGCGACCACGGCGTCCAGACCAGGGAGAGCACGGCAGCGATCAGCAGCAGCAGGCTCAGCACGCCGCCGATCGCGAAGCTGCGGTGGTGCAGGGCGCGGCGCCAGAAGCCCGGCACCTTGAGCGCGACGGCGCTGGGAACGGTGGTCGTGCTCATACGTCGCTCGCCTTGATGCGCGGGTCGATCACGGCGTAGAGCACGTCGACCACGAAGTTCACGATGACGACCATGGCTGCGAGCAGCATCACGCAGTTGCGCACCACGATCAGGTCGCGGTTGCTGATGGCCTGGAAGATCAGCCGGCCCAGCCCGGGCAGGTAGAACACGTTCTCCACCACGATGGTGCCGGCCAGCAGCTCGGAGAACTGCATGCCCATGACGGTGATCACGGGGATCATCGCGTTGCGCAGCACGTGGGTCCACAGCACCATGCGCTGCGACACGCCCTTGGCGCGCGCGGTGCGCACGAAGTCTTCGCGCATCACCTCGAGCACCGCCGAGCGCGTGATGCGAGCGAGGATCGCGGCCTGCACCACCGCGAGCGACAGCGCGGGCAGCAGCAGGGACTTGAGCCCCGCGAAGATGCCTTCACCCCAGCCCTCGAAGCCGCCCGCGGAGAACCACTGCAGTTGCACCGAGAACACCAGGATCAGCAGGATCGCGAACCAGAAGTTGGGAATGGCGATGCCGACCTGGGCCATGCCCATGAGGCCGACGTCGCCGAGCTTGTTGTGGCGTGCGGCAGCCGTCACACCCACGAGCAGGGCGATGACGACGGTCAGGGCCATGGCCATCACGGCCAGCGGCACGGTGAGGGCCAGGCGCTCCAGGATCAGGTCGATGACGGGCGAGCTGTAGGCGTAGCTGTCGCCGAGGTTGCCGGTGAGCAGGCCGCCGATCCAGTGCCAGTAGCGGGTCCAGGCGGGCTGGTCCAGGCCGAGCTTGGTGGCCAGGGCGGCGACGGCGTCGGGCGAGGCGTCGGGGCCCATGAGCATCTGCGCGGCGTTGCCGGGCAGGATCTCGAGGACGAGGAAAACGATGACCGAGGCGCCGATCAGGGTGCCGATCAGCGTGGCGATGCGCTTGAATAGAAACAGACTCATGGGGCGGGCCGCAGCATAACTGACTGGTGCAACAACCGTGCCTCGACTGTGACCTTTGTCGCTCCTCGCCGGACCGCCCTGACGCTGGCGGGGGCTCCGCAGGGTCTGCTGGGAGGCCTTCGCCCGGTCCGCCGATAATCGGGGGATGGCCCTCATGATCACCGACGAATGCATCAACTGCGATGTCTGCGAGCCCGAGTGCCCGAACGATGCGATCTACATGGGCGCCGAGTTCTACGAGATCGATCCGCACAAGTGCACCGAGTGCGTCGGCCACTTCGACGAGCCGCAGTGCGTGCAGATCTGCCCGGTGGCCTGCATCCCGGTGAACCCCGACCATGTGGAGACCCGCGAGACGCTGATGCAGAAGTACGTGCGCCTCACGGCGGACAAGGCGGCAGCGCCAGCTTCGGATGCCGCCTCGCCGTCGTCAGCCGGCGCCCTCTGAGCCGGGTTTCTTCTTCTTTTTCTTCTTGCCTGTGTCCTTCGGCGCCTCGTCGCCAGTCGAAGGACTGTTGAAGCGCGCACTCGTCGGGCGGGGCTCGGCCGTGTGCTTGCGCTGACGGGCCTGGGCGGCCTGTTCGGCGGGCGTGAGCGGTTGCGCGCCCGAGGCGAAGCGCCCCGCATCGAAGGTCGTGGGACTGCGCCGGCCGAGCGCCTCCCGCTCCTGCGACTCCCGGTTGCGTGCCAGCCGACCTGCGCTGTGTTCGTTGCGGCGCGTGGCATCTTCCGACGCCCTGCGGTCCGCATCGCTGCGCCGGTCGTCCACCTTCACGGTCCGCCCGCCTTCGCACGGCTGGTCAGAGTAGGTGTTGCCGCATCGCCAAGTCTGGGCTGAGGCGCCCATGCAGGCGGCAGACAGTGCTATTGAAAATATAGCAATTGCCGCTGTGCCTGCTGTCTTCTGGTTCTTCGTCGTCGTTCTTCTTTTTCTCATTTTTTGCTTGCTCTCCCTCCCTGCACTCCCGTGGCCGGCTAGGTGGCGGCAGGCGTCGTGCCTCCGTCGCCGGGCTCCCGCCTCGGCGGCTTGGGCCGCGGCGGTTTGCTCGTGTGAATCATCAGCGTGGCTTTTTCCATCTCGCCGGCCACCAGCGCGGGGGCGGCATGCAAGGTGCGCACGATGGCGTCTTCGATCGCTTCGCGCTGCTCCTTGAGCGGCTTCTTGAGCACCCAGTTGACCACCTCCGACTTCACGCCGGGATGGCCGATGCCCAGGCGCAGCCGCCAGTAGTCGCCGGTGCCGAGCTGGGCATGGATGTCGCGCAGGCCGTTGTGGCCCGCATGGCTGCCGCCGAACTTGAGCTTGGCCTGGCCGGGCACCACGTCGAGCTCGTCGTGCACCACGAGGATTTCGTCGGGCGCGATCTTGAAGAAGCGCGCCAGTGCGGCCACCGACTTGCCTGACAGGTTCATGAAGGTCTGCGGCTCCAGCAGCCAGATGCTCTGGCCGCCGATGTTCGCGCGCGCCGCGAGGCCGTGGTAGCCGCGCTCGGGCACGAGGTTGAGCTTCCAGTCGCGCGCGAGGGCGTCGATCCACCAGAAGCCCGCGTTGTGGCGCGTGGCTTCGTACTCAGGGCCCGGGTTTCCGAGGCCGACAAACAGCTTGATCATGGCGGGAATTATCTCGCCGCCCCCCAAAGCAAAAGGCCCGCACGAGGCGGGCCTTCTGTTCGCGGACGGAAAGAAAGAGGATTACTTCTTCTTGGCCGTCTTGGCGGCGGGCTTGCCAGCGGCAGCAGCAGCGCCTTCGGCAGCAGCGCCTTCGGCGGCAGGTGCCGGCTCTTCCGAGACCAGCGGCGGCACGGCCGACACGATGACGGGGTTGGTCTTGCCGTGGCTCACGAACTTCACGCCCTTGGGCAGCTTGATGTCGTTGACGTGCAGCGTGGCGTTCTTCTTCAGGCCCGAGAGGTCGATCTCGATGAATTCAGGCAGATCGCTGGGCAGGCAGTTGATTTCCAGCTCGGTCATCACGTGGTTCACGAGGTTGTGATCCAGCTTGACGGCGTCGGACTCTTCTTCACCCTTGAAGTGAAGCGGCACCTTCATGTTCATGCGGGTCTTGGCATCGACGCGTTGGAAGTCGATGTGTTGCACCAGCTGGCGGAACGGGTGGTATTGCACGTCGCGCAGCAGCACCTTGGTGACGGCGCCGGCGAGGTCCATTTCGAGGATCGACGAGTGGAAGGCTTCCTTCTTCAGGGCGTGCCACAGCGCGTTGTGATCGATTTCGATCAGTTGCGGCTGGGTGTCACCACCGTAGACGATGCCCGGGGTCTTGCCCGTGATGCGGAGACGGCGGCTCGCACCCGTGCCCTGCTTTGCGCGCTCATAAGCGACGAATTTCATAACTAGCTCCTGTGAGAGTCCACCGCGACCAGTGCGACTCCGGTTCAAAAAGGCCTCCGAAGGAGGCCTGCTTTTTCGCTCTCAGCTCAGAACAGGTTGTCCTGGTCCGAGAACAAACTCATCACCGACTCGCCCTTGGCAATGCGCTGGATCGTTTCGGCGATCAGCGGTGCCACGGAGAGCTGGCGGATCTTTCCGCACGCGACGGCCGCGTCGGAAAGAGGGATGGTGTTGGTGACGACCACTTCGTCCAGGGCCGTGCCCTTGGAGAGGCGCTCGATGGCCGGGCCCGAGAAGATCGGGTGCGTGCAGTAGGCGTACACGCTCTTGGCGCCGCGTTCCTTCAGCACTTCGGCTGCCTTGACCAGCGTGCCGGCGGTGTCGATCATGTCGTCCATGATCACGCAGTTGCGGCCGTCGATTTCGCCGATCACGTTCATGACTTCGCTGACGTTGGCCTTCGGGCGGCGCTTGTCGATGATGGCGAGGTCGCAGTTCAGTTGCTTGGCCAGCGCACGGGCGCGCACCACGCCGCCGACGTCGGGCGAGACCACGATCAGGTCTTCGTAGTTCTTCTGGCGCAGGTCGCCCAGCAGCACGGGCGAGGCGTAGATGTTGTCGACCGGAATGTCGAAGAAGCCCTGGATCTGGTCGGCGTGCAGGTCCATGGTGAGCACGCGCTCGACGCCCACGGTTTCCAGCAGGTTGGCGACCACCTTGGCCGAGATCGGCACGCGGCTCGAGCGCGGGCGGCGGTCCTGGCGGGCGTAGCCGAAGTAGGGAATCACGGCGCTGATCCGCTCGGCCGAGGCGCGCTTGAGCGCGTCGACCATGATCAGCAGTTCCATCAGGTTTTCGTTGGTCGGCGCGCAGGTCGACTGCACCACGAACACGTCACGGGCACGGACGTTCTGGTTGATCTCGACGGTGACTTCGCCGTCGGAGAAGCGACCGACGCGTGCCGCGCCCAGCGAGGTGCCGAGGTTGTGCGCGATTTCTGCAGCAAG
Organism: Variovorax sp. FW305-3-2-15-B-LB1; assembly: GCF_058787635.1. NCBI lineage: Bacteria > Pseudomonadati > Pseudomonadota > Betaproteobacteria > Burkholderiales > Comamonadaceae > Variovorax > Variovorax sp. FW305-3-2-15-B-LB1. Next base: position 15,395 of record NZ_JBYSZY010000023.1, read on the forward strand.
GCCGGGATTGGCGTTGCCGGTGAAAACCAAGAAGTCAGGGTGATTGGCCTGCATGAGCGCGTCCGGGCAGTGCAAATGGGCTTGCGGGAAAGCCGCCAAAGGTTTCGAGTCGTGGCGGCCTGTGTGGGCCGCCGATTATTGCAGCCGGTGGACTGCAAAAGAAGCACTGCGGCCATCAGGCCGCAGTTTGAGAGATTTGGCAGGGGAGAAAGGATTCGAACCTTTGCATGCTGGAATCAAAATCCAGTGCCTTAACCAGCTTGGCGACTCCCCTACACAGGTTGATGGTTTGCACCACCCACCGATATATGTCGCATCGAACCGCAGAGCGTTCCGATTATCTCTTCAGGCTGCCCATCCCCAGAGTGGATGAACTGCCAGATTGTCGCATTGTCGAACCTGCCATCCCCGGGGGGCTTCAAGCAGTTCCGCTTCCTGCGGCAATTGCGGCATCTTCGCGAACACCGAACTTCCGGAGCCGGTCATCCGGGCCTTCAATCCTTGCAGTCCGAGCCATTCGATGGCGTCGGTGACTGCGGGGCAAAGCCGTTGGGCAACCGGCTGCAGGTCGTTGTGACCGAAGTCGTAAACCCCGTTGCCGAGGTTTGTGGCTTCTAGCTGTTCGCTATCTGCAGCAAAGCCTGAGATTATAGCAACAGGAGTTGCCCGTTCCAAATCATCCGCAGAAAAAATTAATCGGGTATCGAGTCCCTCGGGTGGCTTGGCCACCACGAAGCGTGCGGGCGGCAGGTTGACCGGGGTGATTTCCTCGCCGATGCCCTCGACCCAGGCGTTGCGCCCACCGAGGAAGAAAGGCACATCCGCCCCCAGCTTCAGCCCGATCTGCGCCAGGCGCGACAGCGGCAGGTTCAGGTTCCAGAGGCGGTTGAGTGCGAGCAGGCAGGTGGCCGCATCCGACGACCCTCCGCCCATGCCCGCCTGCGCCGGCACGTGCTTGGCGATGCCGATGTGCGCGCCCTGGCCGGGCGCGGCATGCGCCTGCAGCGCACGGGCGGCGCGCAGCACGAGGTCGTCGGCCGGCAGCGGCGTGGTGAGGTCTTCGCGGCTGAGCTGGCCGTCGTTGCGCAGCTCGACGTGCAGCGTGTCGCACCAGTCGATCAGCATGAAGACCGACTGCAGCAGGTGGTAGCCGTCGTCGCGCCGCCCGGTGATGTGCAGGAACAGGTTCAGCTTGGCCGGCGCGGGAAGGTCGTAGATCGCCTTCATGAGCGTTCGAACACGATGCGCAGGTCCGCCCGAGGCGCCGGAGATTCGCGCGTGGCCTGCAGGCGGCCGTTCGACAGCTGGCCAAGGTCGGCGCGCCAGCCGGGCACGGGGTCGGCGCGGCCATCGAGCCAGCCGAACAGGGCGCCCACCGGAATGGCGGCACCGGTGGCGGCTTCGATCAGTGCGTCGACGGAGTCGTAGCGGCGGGTCTCGCTGCCGTTCTTCAGCAGGGCTTCACCCGGCGCCCAGTGCAACTGGGCCAGCGTGCTGCCGATGGGCGTGGTCAGCGTCAGGTCGCCGGTTTCGGCTGAGCCGCGCAGCTCGAACAGGGCGGCAAAGGTCTGGACCGGTTCGCTGTCGATGCGCAGCGACATGCGCCCGCTCCAGCTCGCCGATCGCCCGGGCGCGGCAGCCGGGCCGCCCGAGAGCTGGGCGCAGCCCGTGAGCCACAGCAGCAGTGCACCGCCGCCCGCGCCAAGCGCCGCGCGGCGGGTGAGGGACTCATCGCCCCGCGCGGGAGCCATGTGCGTGATCGATGCCATTCAGGGTTTGACGCGCAGGCGCTTGAGGGTTTCCTGCAGCGTCTCGTTTTCGGCGTCCGTCAGCAGCGATTCTTTCCAGATCGCGACCGCGCGGTCCTTCTGGCCGACCGACCACAGGACTTCGCCGAAATGCGCGCCGATCTCGGGGTCGGGCCGCGTCTTGTAGGCTGCCTCGAGGATGCGGATCGCCTCCGCCGTGTTGCCGAGCCGGAACTCGACCCAGCCCAGGCTGTCGGCGATGAACGGGTCTTCGGGCGCGAGCTGCACCGCCTTCTGGATGAGCGTGCGCGCCTCGTCGAGCCGGATCTTGCGATCGGCAAAGGAGTAGCCCAGCGCGTTGTATGCGTTCTGGCTCTCGGGCTTGAGCGTCATCAGGCGGCGCAGCAGCCGTTCCATGTCGTCCAGGCGGTTGAGCTTCTCGGCCATCATGGCCTGGTCGTAGACGAGGTCGCCGTCGTCCGGCGCGGCGGCCGAGGCCTGGGCCAGCAGGTCGTAGGCGGCCTGGTATTGCTTGGCTTCGCGCAGCAGCTGGGTTTCGGCCAGCAGTTTCTGCTTGCGCTCCTCCGCCGTGCGCTCGGGCAGCGCGCGCAGCAGCTCGCGGGCCTGGGGCAGCTTGCCCTGCTTGGCGAGCAGGCTGGCGCGGCGGCCCTGGATGGCGCTCTGGTTGTCAGTGCTGTCGATGCGCGTGACCCAGCGGTCGGCCGCCTGGAAATCCTTGCGCCGCTCGGCCAGTTGCGACAGCACGAGATACGCCTGCGTCAGCCCGCGCTTGCGGTCCGCGACGTCACCGGCGTCCTGGCTCTGGCCCGGCGCCGTCATCAGGTCGACGTAGCGCTTGAGCGAGGTTTCGGCCGCGGCTTCCTGGCGGGCCTGCATCTGCAGGCTGCCGAGCAGCAGCCAGGGCTCCGCCAGCTCGGGGCGTGCGGCGGTCAGGGTCTGCAGCTGCGTGCTGGCGTCGCCGAAGCGGCGGTTCTCGACCAGCGTGCGCGCATAGGCGATGCGCAGGTCGGGCGAGGCCTTGGGGTTGTTCGCGAGGTAGCGCGTGACGATCGGTTCGGCCAGCGGCTGGCCCGGATCGATGAGTTCCAGCGCCAGCGCCGAGGGCGCCTCGGACGACGGGTCGATGGCTTGCCCCTTGCGCGCGGCGTCCAGCGCCCCCGAGGGGTCGCCGGCGTTCAGGCGCAGCCGGCCCACGGTGGCCCAGGCCAGTCCGCCGGTGGTCGGGCTCTTGAGCTCGTCGACCAGCGCCTGCTCGACCACCGAGGCGGCGAGCTTCTTGTCGGCGGCGCGGCCGTAGGTGCGCGCGATCACCGCCATCAGCAGGGGCCGTTCGATCTGCGAGGTGGCGGCCACTTCGGCGCGCAGCGGTTCGACGGTTTCGCTGATGCGGTTCAGTGCGATCAGGATCTGCAGCTCGATGCGCCGGGCATCGCGCGAATTGGGCAGTGCTTCCTGCCAGGCGCGTGCCGCGGAAATGGCGGCGTCGCCGGAGCGCGACTGCAGCGCAATTTCGACCGCGCGCTGGAACAGCTTGCCATCGCGCAGGCGCCGGGCGGCGTCGAGCACCAGCGAATAGCCGGAGCCGGGGTCGCCGGAGCGGGCGGTGATCTCGCCCATGAGGATTTCGTAGAACAGGTCGGCCGTCAGCGCCGACGGCTGCGCGGCTTCGGCGGCCGGCTTGGCGGCGGCAGGGGTCGTCCGGGGGCGCACCGGCGGCTTCGGCGGTGCCGTGCGTTCGATGACGGGAGGCGGGTTGCCGGCGGCGGTGGGTTCAAGAGACTGTGCGTGCGTTGTGTAGGCAAGCAGCACGAGAGACGCGGCCGCCGCAAGGCGGTGACGGCGGGGCGATGGGTTCATCTGACCATAATAATCCAGCCATTTGAACGAGTGCCGCATGGGGCTTCGTCGCTGCCGGAGTTTTACTTTTCATGCCTGAACTACCCGAAGTCGAAGTCACCCGGCGCGGCTTTGCCGACCGCATCGCCGGCGCGCGCATCGAGTCCGTGCGCATCGGCAAGCCGCTGCGCTGGGCGCTGATGGTGGTGCCGCAGGCGCTGGTCGGGCGCCGCGTGCGTGAGGTGCGCCGTCGCGGCAAGTACCTGCTCATCGACCTGGACCGCGGGTTGCTGCTGCTGCACCTGGGCATGTCGGGCAGCCTGCGTTTCGACATCCACCTGCCGGAGCCCGGCGTGCACGACCACTTCGATCTCGTCACCGAGCTTGGCACGCTGCGGCTGAACGACCCGCGCCGCTTCGGCGCGGTGGTCTACGTGGACGATGAAGAGGCGCCCTGGGCCCTCAAGCTGCTCGGCGGGCTGGGCATGGAGCCGCTGGGCGATGCCTTCGACCTCGACGCCTTCCATGCCGGGCTGAAGAAACGCCGCACGGCCATCAAGCAGGTGCTGCTCGCGGGCGACGTGGTGGTGGGCGTGGGCAACATCTACGCGTCGGAGGCGCTGTTCATCGCCGGTATCCGCCCGACCCTGTCGGCGGCGCGCATCAGCCGGCCGCGCGCCGCGAAGCTGCATGCGGCGGTGCGCGACATCCTGGCACGGGCGGTGGAGAAGGGCGGCAGCACCCTGCGCGACTTCTCGAACGTGGATGGGCAAAGCGGCTACTTCCAGCTAGAAGCGACCGTCTACGGCCGCGCGGGCGAGCCGTGCCGAGTGTGCGGCACGCCGATCCGGCAGCTGAAACAGGGGCAGCGCTCTACTTATTACTGTCCCCATTGCCAGAAATCCTAGGGACGGTGGGCCCCGTGGCGGCTGCTTCGGGGCAAACTCCTGCAGGTACCCCGTTCGCCATGTGGCGATGTTATATTTGTAAATTCTTACTTACATCTTCCCCTTGAGCCGCTCTTTCAACCAACAGCTCGATCAGCACGGCGCCTGGCGGAGCAACTTCGCCCGCCGCCTTCAGTGGCTGTCCCGTTGGCTGACCGACAACGAGCTGCTCGATCAGGCCGTGGCCGAACGGTTGCGCGCCCTCGAAGACCAGATCCGCACCAGCAAGGTCATGGTGGCCTTCGTGGCCGAGTTCTCGCGCGGCAAGTCGGAGCTGATCAACGCGATCTTCTTTGCCGGCTACGGGCGGCGGATCATGCCGGCCAGCGCCGGGCGCACCACGATGTGCCCGACCGAGCTGGGCTACGACGCCGCCCTGGCGCCCAAGCTGCGCCTGCTGCCTATCGAAACCCGCCTGGAACCGCATTCGCTTGCCCACTGGCGCGAACGGCCCACGCGCTGGACCGAATTGCCTATCGAGGTGGGCGATGCCGAGCAGCTGGCCCGGGCCATGGGCAAGGTGGCCGAAGTCCGCTGGGTGAGCAAGGACGAAGCCCGCGCGCTCGGCTTCTGGAACCCCGAGACGCCCGATGACAACCCGGTGCAGGACGCCGAAGGCCGCGTCGAGATTCCACGCTGGCGCCATGCGGTGCTCAACATGCCACACCCGCTGCTTGAGCAGGGCCTCGTGATTCTCGACACGCCCGGCCTGAACGCGATCGGCGCCGAGCCCGAACTCACCGTGAGCCTGATCCCGCAGGCGCATGCCGTGGTCTTCATCCTGGGCGCTGAAACCGGCGTGACCCGCTCCGACCTGTCGATCTGGCGCGAGCACCTGATCACCGGCGACGACAGCCACGACACGCGCTTCGTGGTGCTCAACAAGATCGACACGCTGTGGGACACGCTGAGCACCCCGGCGCAGATCGCGCAGCAGATCGAGCGCCAGCGCGAAGGCGCGGCCCGGCTGCTCGAGGTGCCGCTGGCGCAGGTGCTGCCGGTGTCGGCGCAGAAGGGGTTGCAGGCCAAGATCGGTCACGACGCGGCCCTGCTCGACGCCAGCCGGCTGCCGGCGCTCGAGGCGCTGCTCGGCGAAGGCGTGCTCGGCAAGCGCGAAACCATGCTGCGGCTCGCCGTCGATGCCGGCATGACCGCGCTGCGCACCGAGGCCGAGCGCCTGCTGAAGGTGCGCCAGCGCGACCTGTCGGAGCAGGCGCTCGAGCTGCAGGGCCTGCGCGGCAAGAACGTGTCGGTGATCCGCCACATGCGCGCGCGCATCGACCAGGAACACGCTGAATTCGAAGGCAGCAACACCCGCATCCTGGCGCTGCGCTCGGTGCAGGGCAAGCTGCTGCGCGAGGTGTACGCGGTGCTCGGGCGCACGGCGCTCAAGGCCGACATGGTCAAGCTGGCCGCGGCGCTCAAGCGTCCCGGCGTCAAGTTCAACGTGCGCAAGGTGTACGGCGAAACCTTCGATGCGCTGCGCAACAACCTGCGCGAAGTGCAGGCGACCACGGCCGAGATCCAGTCGATGCTGCACGCCACTTTCCGCCAGCTCAACGCCGAGCAGGGCTTCACGCTACAGGCGCCGGCCGAACCCGACCTGAGCGGCTTCGAGCAGGAGCTGGGCCAGATCGAGCGCAGCCACATCCACTACCTGGGCGTAGGCAACCTGATCAAGCTCGCGCAGGCCGACTTCTGCGACAAGCTGGTGCGCGCGCTGGCCAGCCGGCTGCGGCTCGTCAACGAAGCCGCCATGACCGAGGTCGAGCGCTGGAGCAAGGGCGCGAGCGCGCAGATCGATGCGCAGCTCAAGGAACGCCGCCGCAATTTCAGCAAGCGCATCGAGGCGATCGAACGCATCCAGAATGCCGCGGGCAGCCTCGACGACCGGTTGGCCGAGATCGCCGCGCAAGAGAGCCACCTGGCTGCGCTGCAGGAGCGGCTGCACGAGTTCACCTCGCTGATCGCGCAGCACGGCAGCCAGCCGCCTGCCGCGGCCGCCGCCATCGCGGGCGAGCAACTGCGTGCGGCCTGAGCGAACCGCCGCGCGGGCGGCCGTCTCCCCACTTCCGCCGCTGCCCCCCGAATTCGCAGCACAGATCGTGCGCTGGCAGCGCAGCCATGGGCGCAGCGAGCTGCCGTGGCAGAACACGCGCGACCCCTACCGTGTCTGGCTCTCCGAGGTGATGCTCCAGCAGACCCAGGTCACGACCGTGCTGGGCTACTTCGCGCGCTTTCTCGAACGCTTCCCCGACGTGGCGGCGCTGGCCGCCGGCACCGAGGACGAGGTGTTCGGCCTGTGGAGCGGCCTTGGCTACTACAGCCGCGCGCGCAACATGCACCGCTGCGCGCAGGAGGTGGTCGCGCGCTTCGGCGGCGCCTTTCCGCACACCGCCGCCGAACTCGTGACCCTGCCCGGCATCGGTCGTTCGACGGCGGCCGCCATTGCGGCCTTCTGTTTCGGCGAGCGCGTGGCGATCCTCGACGGCAACGTGAAGCGCGTGCTGACGCGCGTGCTCGGCTTCGACGGCGACATGTCGTCGGCGGCGCAGGAGCGTGCGCTGTGGGACCTCGCCACGCTGCTGTTGCCGCCGGACGGCCAGCGCGAGGCGGTGGCGCACTACACGCAGGGCCTGATGGACCTGGGCGCCACGGTCTGCCTGCCGCGCAAGCCCAGCTGCATGATCTGCCCGGTGAACGCGAGCTGCGTGGGCCTGCGCCAGGGCGCGCCCGAGCGCTACCCGGTGAAGACGCGCAAGCTCAAGCGCAGCGCCCAGTCGCTGTGGGTGCTGCTGGCGCGCGACGCGCACGGGCGCGTGTGGCTGGAGAAGCGGCCGGCCAAGGGCATCTGGGCGGGGCTGCATTGCCTGCCGGTGTTCGACAGCCACGATGACCTGCTCGCGGCCCTGCCGTCGGGCGCGGCGCATGACACGCAGGACCTGCCACCCTTCGTGCACGTGCTGACCCACAAGGACCTGCACCTGCACCCCGTGCTGCTCCAGGGCGTCCAGCCGCAAGGCGAGGGCGCGCGCTGGGTCGAGGCACAGGAGTGGAGCCGGCTGGGCCTGCCTGCCCCGATGCGCAAACTGCTGGAAACCGCCGAGGCCTGAGCGGCCTTCGTCGTCGTCAGGCGTCGAGTTCGCGGTGGCGCTTGAGCGCGCCCCAGCGGGCGCCGAAGGCGCGTGCCAACTGCTCGACCAGGAACACCGACCGGTGCTGCCCGCCCGTGCAGCCGATGGCCACCGTCACGTAGCTGCGGTGGTCGCGCGCCAGTGCATCGAGCCAGTGCGTCAGGAACTGTTCGATGTCGTCGAACATGCGCGCCACCTCGTCGTGCTCGCGCAGCCATTGGATTACTGGCTCGTCGCGGCCCGTCAGCGCGCGCAGCGCCGGCACGTAGTGCGGGTTGGGCAGCATGCGCACGTCGAACACGTAGTCGGCATCGAGCGGCACGCCGCGCTTGAAGGCGAACGATTCGAACACCAGCGTCAGCGCGTTCTGCGGCGCCGAGATCAGCCCCTTGATGTAGCTCTGCAGCTGCGCGGGGCGGATGAGGCTGGTGTCGATCACGTCGGCGCCGTCGCGCAGGTCGGCCAGCAATTCGCGTTCGAGTTCGATGGCCTGCACCAGCACGCGGTGCTGCTCGGGCACGTCGGTGCGGCTTTCCTGGCGCGAGAGCGGGTGGCGCCGGCGGGTTTCGGAATAGCGGCGCAGCAGCGCATCGGTGGTCGCGTCGAGGAACAGCGAGCGCAGCGAGACGCCGTCGGCGCGCAGCGCCTCGAGCTGCTGCGGCACGATCGGCAGCGACACGCCGCTGCGCACGTCCATCGCGATCGCCACGCGCGTGGCCTGCTGTTCGTGCTGCAGCGCGATGAAGGCGGTGAGCAGCTCAGGCGGCAGGTTGTCGACGCAGTAGTAGCCGGCGTCTTCCAGCGCGTGCAGCGCCACCGACTTGCCGGAGCCCGACATGCCGGTGATGAGGACGAGGTCGAGATTCATGTTCATGGGGCGGTCGCCGGCGTCTTGTGGCCCAGCATTTCGCGCGCGTGGGCCAGCGAGGTGGCCGACACCTTTTCACCGCCCAGCATGCGGGCGATTTCGCGCGCGCGGTCGTCGGCGGCGAGGCGCGACACGCCGCTTTCGGTGCGCGGGCCGTCCGTGCCGGCCGCTGTCGTCTGGCGCTTGGCGACCACGAGGTGGTGGTCGGCGCAGGCCGCCACTTGGGGAAGATGGGTCACGGCGAGCACCTGACGGTCGCGGCCGAGCTGCTTCATGAGGCGGCCCACGGTCTCGGCGACGGCGCCGCCGACGCCTGCATCGACCTCGTCGAAGATCAGCGTCTGCGCGGCGCCCAGTTCGCTGGTCGTCACGGCGATGGCCAGTGCGATGCGCGAGAGTTCGCCGCCCGAGGCCACCTTGCCGATGGCGCGCGGCGTGCTGCCGGCGTGGCCGGCCACCAGGAACGAGATTTCTTCGAGGCCGGCGCGGCCGGGCTGTGCCAGCGGCTGCAGTTCGACGTCGAAACGCCCGCCTTGCATGCCCAGGCCCTGCATCGCCTGCGTGACGGCCTGGGCCAGGCGCGGTGCCGCCTGCTTGCGGATCTTGCCGAGCGCCTTGGCTTCCTTCATGTAGGCCTGCTGGGTGTTCTGCTCGGCGCGCTCCAGACCTTCGAGGTCGCTTTGCGCGTCGAGCGCCTGCAGCTCGGCCTGCCAGCCGGCCAGCAGCGCGGGCAGCTCGGCCGGCGTGCGCTTGTAGCGGCGCGCGAGCGACATCCACAGGCCCATGCGCTCGTCGAGTTCGGCGAGGGTCTTGGGATCGGTGTCGGTGTCGCGCAGGTAGCCGTGCAGCGAGTGGGCCGCGTCCGAGGCCTGCGCCACGCAGGAGGCCAGCACCTCGCCCAGCGTGCGGAACTCGGGCTCGATGTGCTCGCAGTTCTGCAGCAGCGTCGCGGCACGCGAGAGGGCGGCGAGGGCGCCGTTGTCGTCGTCTTCGAGCGCCTGGCTCGCGCCCTGGGCGGCGTCGATGAGGGCCTGCGCGTTCGAGATGCGCGAATGGTGGGCCGAGAGTTCGTCCCACTCGTCGGCGCCCGGCGCGAGCTTGGCGACTTCGGAAATCTGCCATTGCAGCCGCTCGCGCTCGCGTTGCAGCGAGTCTTGCGCCGAGCGTGCGTGGTCGAGCGCCGAGAGCGCCTGGCGCCAACTCTGCCAGGCGGCGTCGAGCGCGTCGGTGCGCGCGCCGGCGTAGGCGTCGAGCAGGCCGCGCACGGCCTCGGGGCGGGTCAGGCTCTGCCAGGCGTGCTGGCCGTGGATGTCGAGCAGGCGGTCGCCGAGTTCGCGCAACTGCGTGGCGGTGGCGGGGCTGCCGTTGATCCAGCCGCGGCTGCGTCCCTGCAGGTCGACCGTGCGGCGCAGCAGCAGGCCGTCGCCCGCCTCGAAGCCGCCTTCGTCGAGCCAGCCGGCCAGGGCCGGGTCGGCGTCGAACTCGGCGCTCACGTCGAGCCGCTCGGCGCCTTCGCGCACGGCACCGGCGTCGGCGCGGTTGCCCAGTGCCAGCTGCAGCGCGTCGATCAGGATGGACTTGCCGGCGCCGGTTTCCCCGGTCAGCACCGTGAAGCCGGCGGACAGGTCGAGTTCAAGGGACCGCACGATCACGAAGTCGCGCAGTGCGATGCGTCGCAAAGCCATCTCAGTTCGTCCTCAAGCTGGGGGCGTGGTCCTTCATTCAGGAGCCCCCTTCGTTCCAATGGAGTTTTTTCCGCAGCGTGTCGAAGTAGCTCCAGCCGCGCGGGTGCAGGAAGCGCACCCGGAAGTCGGAGCGGCGCACCACCACGCGGTCGCCGATGGCGAGCGAGGCGAGTGACTGCATGTCGAAATTGGCGCTGGCGTCGCGCCCGCTCACCAGTTCGATCACGATCTCGTCGGCGTCGGGCAGCAATACGGGGCGGTTGGACAGCGTGTGCGGCGCGATCGGCACCATCACCCAGCCCGGCACCGCCGGATGCAGCAGCGGACCGCCGGCCGACAGCGCGTAGGCTGTCGAGCCCGTGGGCGACGCGATGATCAGCCCGTCGGCGCGCTGGTTGGCCACGAAATGGCGGCCCACCGACACGCGCATCTCGACCATGCCCGAGGTGGCGCCGCGGTTGACTACCACGTCGTTCATCGCGAGCGCGTCGAACACCACGGCCTCGTCGCGGAGCACCTGCGCGTGCATCAGGCTGCGGTGGTCTTCTTCGTATTCGCCGGCCAGCATCGGGATCAGCGTGGCCTGGTAGTTGTCCAGCGGGATGTCGGTGATGAAGCCCAGCCGGCCGCGGTTGATGCCGATCAGCGGGATGCCGTAGCACGCGAGCTGCCGGCCGATGCCGAGCATGGTGCCGTCACCGCCGACCACGAGGCCGAGGTCGCAGCGCTGGCCGATTTCCTCGACCGACAGCGCCTGGTAGCGCGGGTGGGGCGGTGCGTCGGTGTCCTCGCAGGACGAACGCTCCACGAACACCGTGCAACCCTGCGATTCGAGGAAGGCGCCGATGCCCTCCATCACGCCGTCGCGCGCATCGGCTTGCGCCCGGGCGCCGGAAGCCTGGTATTTGCCGATCAGGGCGACGTGACGAAAGCGTGAGGTCATAGCTCACAAATTACAACACTAAAATCTTGCAATGCTGGACGACCGTGCCAAGTTGCTGTTGAAGACGCTGGTCGAGCGTTACATCGCCGATGGGCAACCCGTCGGATCACGCACGCTCTCGCGTTCGGCGGGGCTGGATCTCTCGCCCGCGACCATCCGCAACGTGATGTCCGACCTCGAGGCGCTGGGGCTCATTGCCAGCCCCCACACCTCGGCCGGACGCGTGCCGACCACGCGCGGCTACCGGCTCTTCGTCGACACCATGCTGACCGCGCAGCGCGAGCAGATGAGCACGCCAAGCCTGGCGGCCGACCAGCCGCAGAAGGTGATTGCCAATGCCGCGCACCTGCTGTCGAACCTGTCGCAGTTCGTGGGCGTCGTGATGGCGCCGCGGCGCGTCTCGGTGTTCAAGCAGATCGAATTCTTGCGGTTGTCCGAGCGGCGGCTGCTGGTGATCATCGTCTCGCCCGACGGCGACGTGCAGAACCGCGTGATCTTCCCGGAATCCGACTACTCGCAGTCGCAGCTGGTGGAAGCCTCGAACTACATCAACGCGCACTTCGCGGGCCTGACGATCGAGCAGGTGCGCGACCGCCTGCAGTCCGAGGTCGAGAAGCTGCGCGGTGAAATCGCCGCGCTGATGCAGGCCGCGGTGCAGGTCAGCTCCGAAGTGCTCACCGATGCGCAGGCCGACGACGTCGTGATCTCCGGCGAGCGCAACCTGCTGTCGGTGACCGATTTTTCCAGCGACATGGGGCAGCTGCGGCGCGCCTTCGATCTTTTTGAAGAGAAGGCGCAGCTGATGCGGCTGCTCGACGTGTCGAGCAAGGCCGAGGGCGTGCGCATCTTCATCGGTGGCGAAAGCCAGGTCGTACCGTTCGAGGAGTTGTCCATCGTCAGTGCCAACTACGAGGTCGACGGCCAGGTGGTGGGCACGCTGGGCGTGATCGGCCCGACCCGCATGCCGTACGACCGCATGATCCAGATCGTCGACATCACGTCGCGGCTGGTGAGCAACGCGCTGAGCCACCGCAAGTAAGCGGCCGCGCGCGGCGCATAGAATCGGGCCCGCGTGGGCCGTTAGCTCAGTTGGTTAGAGCAGCGGACTCATAATCCGTTGGTCGAGTGTTCAAGCCACTCACGGCCTACCACCACACATTCCCCCCTCTGCAGATACTCCGACGAAGGCCGCATTTCGCGGCCTTTTTTTTTGCCAGAGGCGCGAGCGAGGCCTGCGGCCGCCGCCGATTTCACCTACGGCAAACACAGGATTCCTTCAGGTTGCAATGCAACATCGAAGGCAGAATGCACCATTTGAGTGCAAATGTAACGAGCCGGGTGATCCCTGCGCGCGCCGCACTGCGATTTCCGATGGCCATGACCCCGCTTTTCAAGCTCCTGCTTCCGATGTCCCTGCTCGCGCTCGCTGCATGCGGCGCCAAGCAGGCTTCCACCACCGATGACGCGCCGCCCGAAGTCGGCGTGGTGGCGCTGCACGCCAGCGACGTGGCCGTGCACACCGAGCTCGCGGGCCGGACGGCCGCCTACCGCGTCTCCGAGGTGCGGCCCCAGGTCAACGGCATCGTGCGCAAGCGGCTGTTCGAAGAGGGCGGCATGGTCCGCGCGGGCCAAGTGCTGTACGAGATCGAGCCCGGCCCGTTCGAGGCCGCGCACGAGCAGGCGCAAGCCGCATTGGCCACGTCGCAGGCCACCATTGCCAGCCTGCGCGGCAAGGCCGATCGTTTCGGCGAGCTGGTCAAGGCCAACGCCGTGAGCAGGCAGGAACACGAAGAGGCGCAGGCGGCGCTGGTGCAGGCGCAAGCCGGCGTGAAGGCCGCGCAGGCGGCCATGAAGGCGGCGCGCATCAACCTCGACTTCACGCGCATCACCGCGCCCATCGCGGGGCGCATCGGCCGCTCCGCCGTGACCGAAGGCGCGCTCGTGGCGCCGGGCCAGGCGATGGCGCTGGCGACGATCCAGCGGCTCGACCCGATCTACGTCGACGTCGTGCAGTCGAGCCTGGCGTTGACGAAGCTCAAGCGTCGCTTCATTTCGGGCGACATGGCGCCGGCCAGCACCCAGGTCCGCCTGCGCATGGAAGACGGCCTGCCTTACCCGCATGCCGGCACGCTGAAGTTCTCCGAAGTGGCCGTCGACGAGGCCACCGGCTCGGTCACGTTGCGCGCGGAATTCCCGAACCCGCAAGGGCTGCTGCTGCCGGGCATGTACGTGCGCGCGCAGGTCGAGTCCGGCGTGGAGCGCCAGGCCATCCTGGCGCCGCAGCGCGGCGTGGCCCGCAACGAGAAGGGCGAGCCGACCGCGCTGGTGGTGGCGGCCGACAACAAGGTCGAGCTGCGCGCGCTCGAGGTGCGCAGCACCGAGGGCGAGCACTGGGTCGTGACCCGGGGCCTGCGCGAGGGCGACCGCCTGGTGGTCGACGGCCTGCAGCGCGCGCGCCCGGGCGAAAAAGTGAAGCCGGTGCCGGTGTCCACGGCGGGCGCATCGTCCGCCGCCGCGCCTTCGCCGGCCGATTGATCGGAAGCGACAACCTCCCGTGATCGCTCATTTCTTCATCCAGCGGCCCGTCTTCGCCTGGGTCATCGCCATCCTCATCATGCTGGCCGGCGGCGTGGCCATTCGCACGCTGCCGGTGTCGCAGTACCCGGACATCGCGCCGCCGACCGTGGTCGTGTCGGCCAACTACCCCGGCGCCTCGGCGCAGGCGGTTGAAAACAGCGTCACGCAGGTGCTTGAGCAGCAGCTCAAGGGCATCGACGGCCTGATGTACTTCAAGTCGACCAGCAGCGCCGCCGGCTGGGCCGAGATCAACGTCACCTTCCGCCAGGGCATCGACCCCGACACCGCGCAGGTGCAGGTGCAGAACAAGGTCAGTCAGGCCACCAGCCGGCTGCCGCAGGCGGTGCAGCAGCAGGGCGTGACGGTCGCCAAGTCGCAGAACAACTTCCTGCTGATCGTGGCGCTCTACGACGAGACCGGCCAGCGCACCGACACCGACATCGCCGACTGGATGGCCAGCAACCTGCGCGACCCCATCAGCCGCGTCGACGGCGTGGGCTCGGTGCAGGCCTTCGGCGCGGCGTACGCCATGCGCATCTGGCTCGACCCGCACCGGTTGGCCAGCTACCAGCTGATGCCGTCCGACGTCACGGCCGCCATCACCGCGCAGAACACGCAGGTGTCGGTGGGCGAGATCGGCGCGCGGCCGTCGGCGCCGACGCAGCAGCTGAACGCCACCGTCACCGCGATGTCGCGGCTGCAGACGCCCGACCAGTTCAAGGCCATCGTGCTCAAGACGCAGGCCGACGGTGCCGTGGTGCGGCTGGGCGACGTGGCGCGCGTGGAGATCGGCAGCGAGTCGTATGCCGAGACCACGCGCCTGAACGGCCACCCGGCCGCGGGCTCGGCCGTGATGCTGGCGCCCGGCGCCAACGCGCTGACCACGGCCCGCGCGGTGAAGGCGCGCATCGCCGAACTCGAGCGCTCGCTGCCCGCCGGCCTGCGCGTGGCCTACGCGGAAGACACGACGCGCTTCGTCAAGATCTCGATCCAGTCGGTCATCCGGACGCTGCTGGAGGCGATCGCGCTGGTGGTGGTCGTGATGTTCCTCTTCCTGCAGAACTGGCGCGCCACGGTGATCCCCGCGATCACCGTGCCGGTGGTGCTGCTGGGCACCTTCGGCGTGCTGGCGGCCTTCGGGTATTCGATCAACGTGCTCACGCTGTTCGGCATGGTGCTGGCCATCGGCCTGCTGGTGGACGACGCGATCGTGGTGGTGGAGAACGTCGAGCGCGTCATGCACGAAGAGGGGCTCGATGCGAAGGCCGCCACGATCCAGTCGATGAAGGAGATCACCGGGGCGCTGGTCGGCATCGCGGTGGTGGTGTCGGCGGTGTTCCTGCCCATGGCCTTCTTCGGCGGCTCGGTGGGCGTGATCTACCGGCAGTTCTCGGTGACCATCATCGCGTCGATGGTGCTGTCCGTGGTGGTGGCCATCGTGCTCATCCCAGCGCTGTGCGCGCGCTTCCTGAAGGCCGGCGTGCCGCCGCGCACGCGCGGCTTTCTGGGCGCCTTCAACCGCCGCTTCGACGCTGCGCAGGGCCGCTACGTGGGCGTGCTGGGCCACATCCTGCGCAAGCCGCTGCGCTTCACGGCGGTGTATGTCGCCATCGTGGCCGGCATGGGCCTGCTGTACCTGAGCCTGCCCGGCGGTTTCCTGCCGGAAGAGGACCAGGGCAGCGTGATGGTGATCGCGACGCTGCCGGCCGGCGCCACTTCGGGCCGCACCGATGAAGTGAACCGCACTATCGAAAAGCACTTTCTCGAGACCGAGAAGGACACGACCGACACCATCTTCACGCTCACCGGCTGGAGCTACAGCGGCTCGGGGCAGAACATGGGCATGACGTTTGTCTCGCTGAAGGACTGGTCCGAACGCGCCAGCGCCGACAAGCGTGCGCACGCCATCGTCGAGCGTGCCGGCAAGGCGCTGGCCAAGCAGCAGCGCGACGCCGAGGTCTTCGGCATGGTGCCGCCGCCCATCGAAGGGCTGGGCGAATCGAACGGCTTCGAGTTCTGGCTGCAGGACACCTCGGGCATGGGCGCCGAGCGGCTGTTGCAGGCGCGCGAAAAACTGGTGCGCGAGGCCAACAAGGACCCGCGCCTGCAGTCGGTGCGCGCCAACAGCGTGGCCGGCACGCCGCAGCTGCAGGTCGACATCGACCAGCTGAAGGCCTCGGCGCTGCGGCTGTCGCTGGACGACGTGAACACCACGCTGGGCATTGCCTGGGGCGGCAGCTACGTCAACGACTTCATCGACCGCGGCCGCGTGAAGCGCGTGTACGTGCAGGCCGATGCGCCGTACCGCTCGGCACCGGACGACATCGGCCAGTGGTTCGTGCGCGGCAGCACGGGCGCGATGACGCCGTTCTCGGCCTTTGCCACCACGCGCTGGTCGCAGGGCGCCTCGCAGCTGGAGCGCTACAACGGCCTGCCCGCGGTGCAGATCCAGGGCGCGGCCGCGCAGGGCACGAGCTCGGGCACGGCCATGGCGGCCATCGAGACCCTCGCGAAGAAGCAGAGCGGCACGGGCCAGGCCTGGAGCGGCCTGTCGTACCAGGAGCGGCTGTCGGGCGGGCAGGCGCCGCTGCTGTTCGCGCTGTCGATCCTCGTGGTGTTCCTGTGCCTGGCGGCGCTGTACGAGAGCTGGTCGGTGCCGGTGTCGGTGATGCTGGTGATTCCGCTGGGCGTGCTCGGCGCGGTGATCGCGGCGGCGCTGCGCGGGTTGTCGAACGACATCTACTTTCAGGTCGGCCTGCTCGCGACCATCGGCCTGTCGGCCAAGAACGCGATCCTGATCATCGAGTTCGCGGAGGCCGCGCTGCGCCGTGGCGTGCCGCTGCTCGAAGCGGTGGCCGAAGGCGCGCGCCTGCGGCTGCGGCCGATCCTGATGACCTCGCTGGCCTTCCTGGCGGGCGTGATCCCGCTGGCGGTGGCCACCGGCGCGGGCTCGGGCAGCCAGGTCGCGATCGGCACCGGCGTGTTCGGCGGCGTGCTCGCGGCGACGGCACTGGGCATCTTCTTCGTGCCGCTGTTCTACCTGCTGGTGAAGCGCGTGGCCGCACGGCTGATGGGGCGCAAGGCGGAGGAGGGCGGCGAACAGGTGGCCTGAGGCCGTCGCATCACAAGGCCGTGAAGCTTTTTTGAAGGCCTCGCCGGAACAGCGCTTTCGGCGGGGTAGAATTCAAGGCTGCGCGGCTGTAGCTCAGTTGGATAGAGTACTTGGCTACGAACCAAGGGGTCGTGGGTTCAATTCCTGCCAGCCGCACCATCTCTCGAATAGCCTGGAAGAGTTTCTCTTCCAGGCTATTTTCGTTTGGGGCCCTCACAGAGGGTTTCGCTGCCCGCATTCGCTGCGCGGCAGGCGCCCACAAAAAAAGCCGCCCGAGGGCGGCTTTTTGACGTCGATACGGACAACTGCCAAGCCAAGCCTGTGCAGCGTCGCACCATGCGTCTTACTTCTTCTTGGCGACGGCCTTCTTGGCGGGAGCCTTGGCGACGACTGCCTTCGTGACAGCAGCCTTCTTGGGGGCGGCGGCCTTCTTGGCAGCGGGTGCAGCAGCAGCCTTTTCAGCCTTGCGCTTGGCGGCCTTGGGGTCGATGGCGGCCTTGAAGGCAGCGCCGGCGACGAACTTCGGCACCTTGGTGGCGGCGATCTTGATCTTGGTGCCGGCCTGAGGGTTGAAGCCCGAGCGTGCAGCGCGTGCGACTTGCTTGAAAGTACCGAAGCCGACCAGCTGGACCGAATCGCCCTTCTTCACAGCAGCGACGACGCTGCTGGTGATCGTTTCGAGGACGCGTGCGGCCTCGGCCTTGCTCAGGTTGTGGGTGGTGGCGATCTTCTCGACCAGTTCGATGCGGTTCATTCAGTATTCCTTGGATGGTATGGCGCCGTGTTGCCTACGGCGGCCCAGGCTTATTCCGGGCGGGGCGGAGTGTACCGGGTCGGAAGGGCCTCTTTGGAACGGCACGGGCCGGATGCGTTGCAACAGGCCCCGTTGCAGGCGGTCGTCGTCCGTATTTTCAGCTTTCGATCACAAAGGTTGGGGCGCGCGAAAAAAACACGCTATAATCGAAAGCTGTGCGGCTGTAGCTCAGTTGGATAGAGTACTTGGCTACGAACCAAGGGGTCGTGGGTTCAATTCCTGCCAGCCGCACCACTCTTCAAGGGTTAGCTCGTTTTTCGAGCTAACCCTTTTTCTTTGGCCGGTCATTGCGTCGTGCCCGCATCAAGGACGCGCCGGTCGCGCGTCCTTCCAGAGGCCGGCCCGCTTGGCCTTGGCTTCTTCCTCCGCGAATTCGTACTGCCCGCGCTCCTGGGGTGACAGGCGCTGCGCCTGCGCGGGCTGCCAGCGTGCCAATCCGACGGTCAGCAATGCCAAGCTTGCGTCGAGCGTCCTCGGGCCATTGGGTGCCGAGTCCGGCGTCACCATGACACGGCAGATGCGTTCGCGAGCGTGGGATGTGGGATCGTCGCAGTCGACGTCCGCCGGCTTCAGGCGAACCATGTCGTGCATCTTCTGCCGGGCCTGCTCGGCAAAGGGCTGCCCGGGCTTCGGCGCCTCGATGCCTTGCAGGCGCACGCGGCGCCACGCACTGGCGCTGGCTGCGTCGCCGCAGCGGGCGGTGAGGGTGTCGCCGCTGTGGATGCTCACGACGAAGCAGGTCTGCGTCCTGGCGTGGGTGTCGAAGGGAAGAAAGCCCAGTACGGCAGCAAGGGCCGTGAGAGCGTACAAATGAAGCCCCGCCGAGGCATGGCGACGGCATGGGAAATGTCCGGTGGCGATCACGGGGGCTCCTGTCTCCTGGGCATGGCGGTTGCGGCAAACTCACCGGCTTGTAGGGCGCGGCAAGGGCGCCCAGTATTTCCGATTTGAAGGGCTCTGCATTGAACAAGGCATTCACCAAGGAGTCGGACGCCGATGCGGACGACGACGATGACGGCGCAGGTGGCGTCGCGCCCCCGCTGCCGGCCGGCAGCAAGAACTACATCACGCCCGAGGGCTACGCGCGGCTGCGCGACGAACTGCTGCAGCTGATGGACGAGGAGCGCCCCAAGGTCGTCGAGGCCGTGCACTGGGCCGCGAAGAACGGCGACCGTTCCGAGAACGGCGACTACCTCTACGGCAAGAAGCGCCTGCGCGAGATCGACCGGCGCATCCGCTTCCTCGGCAAGCGGCTCGAGATCGCGGAGATCACCGACCCGTCGGTGCACCACGGGCGCGACCAGGTCTTCTTCGGCGCCACCGTCCGCTATGTCGACGAGACCGGCGAGGAGCGCAGCGTCACGATCCTCGGCATTGATGAGGCCGAGAGCGCCAAGTCGGAGGTCAGCTGGATTTCCCCGATCGCGCGTGCGCTGCTCAAGGCGCGCGAAGGCGACGTGGTGAAGCTCGTGACGCCCGGCGGGGCGCACGAGGTGGAGATCCTGTCGGTGAGCTATCCGGCACCGCGCACGCCGGCGAACTGACGCGCGAGCGAACTCAGGGCGCCGGAATCGTCCGCGCCGCGGTCAGCACCGACGCGGTCCGGCGCGCGGCGCGCAGCACGGCATCGAGGTGCGTGCGGTCGCGCACCGCGATCACGAAGCGCAGGTCGGTCGAATCCTGCGGGGTCTCGTCGGCCATTTCCACGTGCGTGATGTCGGCTTCGGCATCGGCCAGGGTGGCCGCCACGCGGGCCAGCACGCCCTTGTCGTTGCGCACGGTGATGACCACGCCGGTCTCGAAGGCACGCGTGGGCTCGTCGGCCCATTCGACCGCGAAGAAGCGCTCGCTGTCCTTGTTGCGCAGGCGCTGGCCCACGCCGCAGTCGTCGGTGTGCACTACCAGCCCTTCGCCGTGCCCGAGGTAGCCGACGATCTGGTCGCCGGGAATGGGCCGGCAGCACTGCGCAAAGCGCACGGAAGAGTTCTCGCTGCCGTCGAGCGTGACGGCGCCTTGCGACACGGCCTCGTGCGAGGTGAAGCGCTCGCGGCTCAGGAGCAGGGCGTCGGGGCGCTCGCCGATCTCGGCCAGCAGCGCCATGAGCCGCTTGGCGACGATGCTGGCGATGCGCTTGCCCAGGCCGATGTCGGTCAGCAGCTCGGCGCGGGTGCGGTTGCCGGTGAAGCGCAGCAGCTTCTCCCACAGCGCCTGGTGTTCGTCGTCTTCCTCGGGCAGCTTGCCCAGGCCTTCGGCGCGCAGCGCCTGCGCCAGCAGCTTCTCGCCCAGGCCTTCGGACTCGGCATGCGCCAGCGTCTTCAGGTAGTGACGGATCTTGGAGCGTGCCCGGCCGGTGCGCACGAAGCCCAGCCACGCGGGGTTGGGTGTGGACACGGGCGCGGTGATCACTTCGACCACGTCGCCGTTCTTCAACTCGGTGCGCAGCGGCACCTGGTCGCCGTTGATGCGCGCGGCCGAGGTGTGGTCGCCGATGTTGCTGTGGATCGCGTAGGCGAAGTCGACCACCGTGGCGCCGCGCGGCAGCGCCATGATCTGGCTCTTGGGCGTGAAGACGTAGACCGCGTCGGGGAATAGGTCGACCTTGACGTGGTCCCAGAACTCGGCGGCGTCGCGCGTCTCGTCCTGGATGTCGAGCAGCGACTGCAGCCACTTGGTGCCCAGCCGGTCGTTGCTCGCGGCATTGGGCTCGGCGGCCTTGTAGAGCCAGTGCGCTGCGACGCCCGATTCGGCCACGACGTGCATGGCCTCGGTGCGCAGCTGGAACTCCACGCTCACGCCGGCAGGGCCCACCAGCGTGGTGTGCAGCGACTGGTAGCCGTTGAGCTTGGCGATCGCGATGTGGTCCTTGAACTTGCCCGGCAGCGGCTTGTACATCTGGTGCAGGATGCCCAGGCCGGTGTAGCAGGCGATCACGTTCGGCACGATGAGCCGGAAGCCGTAGATGTCGGTCACCTGCGCGAAGCTCAGGTGTTTTTCTTCCATCTTGCGGTAGATGGAATAGAGCGTTTTCTCGCGACCCGCGATGCGCAGCGTCATGCCGGCGGCGGAGAAGGCCGTCTCGACCTCTTTCTGCACCTTCTGGATCAGGTCGCGTCGTCGTCCGCGGGCCTTGGCGACGGCCTTGGCCAGCGTGGCGTAGCGCCAGGGCTTGAGGTGGCGGAACGACAGGTCCTGCAGCTCGCGGTAGGTCTGGTTCAGGCCCAGCCGATGCGCGATGGGCGCGTAGATCTCGAGCGTTTCACGCGAGATGCGGGCCCACTTCTCGCGCGGCGCATCGGCCAGCGTGCGCATGTTGTGCGTGCGGTCGGCCAGCTTGACCAGGATGACGCGCACGTCGCGCGCCATGGCCAGCAGCATCTTGCGGAAGGACTCGGCCTGGTTCTCTTCGCGCGTGTTGAACTGCAGCTTGTCGAGCTTGGTGAGCCCGTCGACCAGCTCGGCAACCGGGGCGCCGAAGCGCTCGATGAGTTCCGGCTTGGTGACCCCGCAGTCCTCGATGGCATCGTGCAGCAGCGCGGCCATGAGCGCCTGGGCGTCGAGCTTCCATTCGGCGCACTGCGCCGCCACGGCGATGGGGTGGGTGATGTACGGCTCGCCGCTGTTGCGCAACTGCCCGAGGTGGGCCTCGTCGGCGAAGCGGTAGGCCCGGCGAACCAGCTCGGTGTCTTCGGGGCTGAGGTAGTCGAGGCGGGCCGTCAGCGCGGCAAAACTCGCGGCGGCCGCGTTCAGCGCCGCCGGGCTCGGTTTCGGCGTGGGGGACGGAGGTTTGGCGACCGCGCTCATGGCTACCACTTTAGCGTGACCGCTCTGTGGACGCGTCCAGACGTAAAAAAAGCACCGCAATGCGGTGCCTTTTCGTTGCGGGGCTGCGTCAGATCAGCCCGGCACTTTCTTGAGCATCTCGATGCCGATCTTGCCTTCGGCGATTTCGCGCAGGGCCGTGACGGCGGGCTTGTTCTTGCTCTCGATCTTGGGCGCATGGCCTTGGCTCAGCATGCGCGCACGGTACGTGGCGGCGAGAACGAGCTGGAAGCGGTTCGGAATCTGAACGAGACAATCTTCGACGGTGATGCGGGCCATGATGAATTCTTTCGGTCGGTGAGCGGGGATTTCAAGGGATGTTCAGTGCGGCGAACGTATCGGCACGGGCTCTGCGCTGTGCGGAATACCGGAGCCGCTGCGCGTGGACGATCGCCTTGAGATCGAAAAGTGCGCGCTCAAATAACTCGTTGATTATAACGAAATCGAATTTTCCGGCCTGGGCCATCTCTTCGGCCGCGTTCTTCAGACGCAATTCGATCACCGCCGCGCTGTCCTCGCCGCGCCGCTCGAGGCGGGAGCGCAGCTCTTCCCAGCTGGGCGGGAGGATGAAGATCATGACCGCGTTGGCAAAGGTCTTGCGGATCTGCAGCGCGCCCTGGAAGTCGATTTCGAGGATCACGTCGGTGCCCAGGGCCACCCGCTCCTCGACCGCCTTCTTCGACGTGCCGTAGCGGTGGCCGTGCACGTGGGCCCATTCGACGAAGCCGTCGGCCGCGATGAGGGCATCGAACTCGCTCGGGGAAGCGAAAAAGTACTCCCGGCCGTGCTTTTCCTGCCCGCGCGGGGGGCGCGTGGTGTGGGAGACCGAGGGCTGAACGGCCGAGTCGAGCTCCATGAGAGCCTTGACCAGGCTCGATTTGCCAGCGCCGCTGGGCGCGGCGACCACGAAGATATTGCCGGGGTAGTCCATGGGTAGGCTCGTCGTCATTCGATGTTCTGCACCTGCTCGCGCATCTGCTCGATGAGGACCTTCATGTCCACGCCGATGCGCGTGAGTTCCAGGGCTGCCGACTTGGAGCCCAGGGTGTTGGCTTCGCGGTGCAGTTCCTGGATCAGGAAATCCAGCCGCTTGCCGATCTCGCCGCCCTTCTTGAGCAGCCGCTCGATCTCGTCGAGGTGCGAGTTCAGCCGCGTGAGCTCTTCCGCCACGTCGATGCGGATCGCGAAGGCGGTGGCCTCGGTCAGGGCGCGGTCCTGGGCGGCTTCGGGCAGCGTGCCGCCCGTGCCGGCGGTCAGGCCCATGGCCTCCTGCCAGCGCTCCAGGAAGCGGGTGCGCTGCTGTTCGACCAGCTGCGGCACCAGCGGGCCAGCCTGCTGCACCAGGGTGCGCAGCTGCGCCAGGTGCGCTTCGAGCATCTTGGCCAGCCGGGCGCCTTCGCGCTGGCGGGCGGAGATCAGGGCCTCCAGGGCCTTGCCTGCCACGTCGAGCAGGTCGGGGCCCCAGTCGCCGCGGGTGGCGCCGTCGCCGCCGGCCAGGCGCAGCACGTCGGCCACGCTCAGCTCGCGGGCGCCGGGCAGCCAGGCACGGATGCCGTCCTGCACGCCGTTCAGCCGCTGAAGCAGCTTGACGGAGGGCTCGACCACGCCCGCCTGGGACGTGTTCTCGATGGCCGCGCGCACCTCGACCTTGCCGCGCTTGAGCTTGCCCGTGAGCAGCTCGCGCAGCGCGGTCTCATGCTGGCGCAGCTCCTCGGGGAGCTTGAAGGTGAGGTCGAGAAAGCGGCTGTTGACCGAGCGGATTTCGACCCCGAGCCGGCCCGCGGCGGAGGGCCGTGCATCGGCTTCGGAGTGGCTGCCTGCGGGGCCGTTCTGGCCGCTGGCGTAGCCGGTCATGCTGTAAACTGGCATTGCGCCTCACTGTGGTTTTGCTTGCAAGCACCGAGGCGTCGGTACAGCGTTCGCTTGCCGCACCATCGCCTTCGGGCGAAACTCCCGGATTATGTCAAAGGTCAAGCCTACGCCCCTGTTGCCCGATACGGTCATTGGCGGATATCGCGTTGTTCGCCGGCTTTCCGCGGGCGGTTTCGGCGTGGTCTACCTCGCGATCGACCCGAACGGCCAGCAGGTCGCCGTCAAGGAATACCTGCCTTCGTCGCTCGCCACCCGGGGCCCCGGCGAGCTGGCGCCGCAGGTGCCGCCCGAGAAGCTGTCGCTGTACCGCCTGGGGCTCAAGAGCTTCTTCGAAGAAGGCCGCTCGCTCGCGCAAATTTCGCATGCCTCGGTGGTCAGCGTGCTCAATTTCTTCCGCGAAAACGAGACCGTCTACATGGTCATGAACTACCTGGAGGGCGCGACCCTGCAGGATTTCGTGGTCACGGCACGCGACCTGAAGCGGCAGAAGGTGTTCCGCGAATCGACCATCCGTTCGCTGTTCGACGAAATCCTGCGCGGCCTGCGCATCGTCCACCAGTACAAGATGCTGCACCTGGACATCAAGCCCGCCAACATCTTCGTCACCGACGACGACCGCGCCGTGCTGATCGACTTCGGCGCCGCCCGCGAAGTGCTCAGCAAGGAGGGCATTTTCATCCGCCCCATGTACACGCCCGGCTTCGCCGCGCCCGAGATGTACCGGCGCGACTCGTCGATGGGCCCCTGGACCGACATCTACGCCATCGGTGCCTGCATCTACGCCTGCATGCAGGGCTATCCGCCCAACGACGCACCCCGGCGCATCGAGAAGGACCGCCTGAGCCTGTCGCTCTCGCGCCTGCGCGGCGTGTACTCCGACAACCTCATCGAGGTGGTCGAGTGGTGCATGTCGCTCGACCCGCTCTCGCGCCCGCAGTCGGTGTTTGCGCTGCAAAAAGAACTCAGCCGCGAAGGCGAGCGCCGCTACACCAAGCTCACGGTCGGCGAAAAGGTGCGCCTGTCGATCGACAACATCCGCTCCTTCGACAAGAAGAGCCTGCCGCGCGCCGCCGCGCCCACCACCCGACCGGCCTGAGCGACATGAAGTTCTCCGTGTTCCAGGTCAGCCGCAAGGGTGGCCGTCTCAAGAACGAAGACCGCATGGGCTACTGCTACACGCGGGAGTCGGGTCTGTTCGTGCTCGCCGACGGCATGGGCGGCCATCCTGAAGGCGAAGTGGCAGCCCAGCTGGCGCTGCAGACCATCGCCGCGCTGTACCAGCGCGAGGCCCGCCCCACCGTGAAGGACGTGAAGGCCTTCCTGGCCGAATCGGCCATGTCGGCGCACCAGCAGATCATGCGGTACGCCAGCCACAAGGCGATGCTCGACACGCCCCGCACCACCGTCGTCGCGGCCGTCCTGCAGAACGCCACCGCCACCTGGCTGCATTGCGGCGACTCGCGCCTGTACGTCGTGCGCGACGGCCGCCTGCTGACCCGCACGCGCGACCACTCGCATGCCGAGCGCCCCAAGCCTCACGGCGCCACCGACGCGCCCGTCAACCGCAACCTGCTGCTGACCTGCCTGGGCTCGCCGACCACGCCGCTGTTCGACGTGTCGGCGCCGCTGCCGCTGCAGCGCGGCGACCGCCTCATGCTGTGCTCCGACGGCGTCTGGGGCGTGCTCGACGACGCCGTCATCGTGCACACCCTCTCGTCCGGCAAGCCCGTGTCCGACGCCGCGCCCGACCTCGCCGAAATGGCGCTGCGCAAGGGCGGCGCCCACAGCGACAACGTGACGCTCATCGCGCTCGAGTGGGAAATGCCCGAGACGCCCGGCGACGACCGCGGCGTGTCCACCGAAACCATCGACGACGGCGTGTTCGCCTCGACCATCCAGGCCGGCATGCCGTCCGACAGCGAGATCGACGATCTCGACGAAGACGCCATCGAGCGCTCCATCGCCGAGATCAACGAAGCCATTCGCCGCTCAGCCGCCCGCAAGACCTGATCTCTTGATCGGGTCTCGCGGTTTTTCTTTTTCTTTTTCGGTTTCCTCCAGACACATGACTGCTTTCACACGAAGCGGCGGCCGCGCCGCCGACCAGCTGCGCCCCGTGCGCATCACCCGCGGCTTCACCATCCACGCCGAAGGCTCCGTGCTCATCGAGTTCGGCCAGACCCGCGTGCTGTGCACCGCCTCGGTCGAAGAAAAAGTGCCGCCGCACAAGAAGGGCAGCGGCGAAGGCTGGGTGACGGCCGAATACGGCATGCTGCCGCGCGCCACCCACACCCGCAGCAGCCGTGAAGCCGCCAAGGGCAAGCAGACCGGCCGCACGCAGGAAATCCAGCGCCTCATCGGCCGCTCGATGCGCGCCGTGTTCGACCTCGCCGCCTTGGGCGAACGCACCATCCACCTCGATTGCGACGTGCTGCAGGCCGACGGCGGCACGCGCACCGCGGCCATCACCGGCGCCTTCGTGGCCGCACAGGATGCCGTCGACAAGCTGCTGGCCTCCGGCGCGCTCAAGACTTCGCCCATCAAGGGCCACGTGGCCGCCATTTCGGTGGGCATCGTCGACGGCACGCCGCTGCTCGACCTCGAGTACACCGAAGACTCGGCCTGCGACACCGACATGAACGTCGTCATGACCGGCGCCGGCCACTTCGTCGAAGTGCAGGGCACGGCCGAAGGCGTGGCCTTCACGCGCGAAGAAATGAACCTCCTGCTCGGCCTGGCCGAGAAGGGCATCGGCGAACTCGTGAGCCTGCAGCAGCAGGCCCTGCTTTCGAACTGAACGAACGACGACCCCAACCCACAGCCACTGGCGCCCATTCGCTGGGCATCACAGCCATCTTTGACTTTCCATGAAACTGGTTCTGGCTTCCAACAACGCGGGCAAGCTCGCCGAACTCCAGCAGCTGTTTGCCGAGCTGTCCGTCACCCTGGTGCCGCAGTCGGCACTGGGCGTGGGCGAGGCTGAAGAACCCTTCCGCACCTTCGTCGAGAACGCGCTCACCAAGGCGCGCCACGCCAGCGCCGCCACCGGCCTGCCGGCCATTGCCGACGACGCGGGCCTGTGCGTCGATGCCTTCGGCGGCCTGCCGGGCGTCGACACCGCCTATTACGCCACGCAGTTCGGCTACGCCAAGGGCGACGCGAACAACGTGAAGGCGCTGCTCGAACAGCTCGATGGCGTGGTCAACCGCCGCGCCGCGCTCGTCAGCACGCTGGTCGCGCTGCGTAGCCACGACGACCCCGAGCCGCTCATTGCCGTCGGCCGCGTGGTCGGCGAGATCGCGCCCGCGCCCATCGGCGACAACGGCTTCGGCTTCGACCCCGTCATGTACCTGCCGACCTTCGGCAAGACCTTCGCCCAGCTGCCGCCCGATGTGAAGAACGCCAACAGCCACCGCGGCCGCGCCGCGCAGGCCATGCTCGCCCTGATGCGCGAGCGCTGGTTCTGACCTATGGCCACCGTCTTCCCGATCCAGCCCGCCCAAGCCGGCGGCGCCCCCCAGGCCAATGACGTGCTGCACTGGATGCGCCCCGGCCCGCTGCAACTCGCCGCGCTGCCGCCGCTGTCGCTGTACATCCACCTGCCGTGGTGCCTGCGCAAGTGCCCCTACTGCGACTTCAACTCGCACGAGTGGCGTGCCACGAGCGAAGCCGACATCGATGGCCTTCCCGAAGCCGCCTACATCGACGCGCTGATCGCCGACCTCGACGCCGCGTTGCCGCTGATCTGGGGCCGCACCGTCCACACCATCTTCATCGGCGGCGGCACGCCCAGCCTGTTCTCGCCGCAAGCCATCGACCGGTTGCTGGGCGACGTGCGCGCGCGCCTGAAGCTCGCGCCCGAGTGCGAGATCACGCTCGAGGCCAACCCCGGCACCTTCGAGCGCAACCGCTTCCGCGCCTACCGCGCGGCCGGCGTCACGCGCCTGTCGGTGGGCGTGCAGAGCTTCAACGACGAGCACCTGACGGCGCTGGGCCGCGTGCACGACCGTGCCCAGGC
Organism: Variovorax sp. FW305-3-2-15-B-LB1; assembly: GCF_058787635.1. Taxonomy (NCBI): domain Bacteria; kingdom Pseudomonadati; phylum Pseudomonadota; class Betaproteobacteria; order Burkholderiales; family Comamonadaceae; genus Variovorax; species Variovorax sp. FW305-3-2-15-B-LB1. The sequence goes on from NZ_JBYSZY010000023.1 coordinate 42,789, forward strand.
CATCGCCGCGGTGGAGGAGGCCGCGAGCGCCTTCGACACCTTCAACCTCGATTTGATGTACGCCCTGCCGGGCCAGACCATGGAAGGCCTCGACGCCGACCTGACCCAGGCCCTGGCGCTGGCGCCGCCGCACATCTCGATCTACCACCTCACCATCGAGCCCAACACCTGGTTCGCCAAGTTCCCGCCCACGCTGCCCGAGGACGACATCGCCTACGCCATGCTCGACCGCATCACCGAGCGCACGGGCGCGAGCGGCATGTCGCGCTACGAGGTCTCGGCCTATGCGCGCGACGGGCATCAATGCGCGCACAACCTCAACTACTGGCAGTTCGGCGACTACCTCGGCATCGGCGCCGGCGCGCACAGCAAGCTGAGCTTTGCGCACCGTATCGTGCGGCAGGTGCGTTATCGCGAACCGCGCCTGTACATGGAGAACGCGCGCGCTGGCATGGCCGTGTCGCAGAGCGACGAAGTGGCGCTGGCCGACCTGCCGTTCGAGTTCATGCTCAATGCGCTGCGGCTGAAGCAGGGCTTCACGCTGCCCCAGTTCAGCGAGCGCACGGGCCTGGCGATGACGTCGATCCAGCGCGGCCTGGAAGAGGCCGAGCGCAAGGGGCTCGTCGCGCGCGACCTGTTCCGCGTGTGGCCCACCGAGCGCGGACTCGACTTCCTGAGCGATCTGCAGACGCTGTTCCTGCCCGATGACGAGTAAGGCTGCGCCGTCAGCTTAAAATCGACGGTTCCGGAGAGTTGGGTGAGTGGTTTAAACCAGCAGTCTTGAAAACTGCCGACGTGAAAGCGTCCGTGAGTTCGAATCTCACACTCTCCGCCAGAATCAGTTTTTGGCAGCTCTTGAAGGTCCCGTGCGGTCTCCGCGACGGGACTTTTCCATTGGGAATGACCGGCTTCCCATGCGCGCCAACGACAGGAGGCTCTCTCCAAGGCTTGTGTCGCGCGAAGTGAGTAGGGGACTCAAAATCCCCCACCGAATGCAGTGTTCCGGACGGGGGATTTGAACCCCCGGCGTGACAGGCCGGTATTCCAGTTGCTTGGCTCCGTTCTGCTGTCGAGAGTTCGGGTCCCGCTTTCATCGACGGAGCGAGGTGGAGGTTTCGTTGCCGATATCGCTGTCGGCTACTCCCTTGGCGGCAAAGTCATCCACTGTGGATCAGTGATCTGAATAGGGGTTTGATGAATACAGGCGAACAACTCCCCCGTTAGCAGCCACACCCCGGCAAAGCCTTGGCTTGCCGTCTGGCAGTGCTGTTGAACCTTCGATGGGCAGAGGTCACTCGCACCTAGGTTCACGTAGACCAGCAGTTGCAATTCGGCTTGATCTGAGTACAGCTTTTTAGCCTTTGCTTCGATTGCCGTTCGGATGCTTTCCGCCGCCTCCTCAGGTTCCATGAAAGGCTCGAGCCACCGCGAGCCAGGCGCGCGATCTATGTACTCGTCGCCCCGGCGACGGCCGGACTTCTGAACTTCCGCCTGCTCGAAGCTGTGCGTGAGGCCGCCCACGAACGACACCGAGAAGTCACCACTTCGCTGGTCGTCGACGTCATCTATCAGCACGGCGCACTGACCGAAGTGATGCTCAAAGCCTGCGGCCAATCGAGCGGCGCACCACATTTCGCGCAGTCGCTGAAGACCTGGCTGGCGAAAGAACTCCGCACTTGTCAGGGGCGCCCGGAGTTCGTCGTACTTGCGCAGCAGTTCGGAGGGCGTGTATTCGGCCATGCCCCTTATTTTCGTTGCCGCGCCGAGATGAACGAAGGGGCTCGTGATCGGGGTAGATCATTTGCCCCTCACGCAACCTACCTCCCCGACCCATACTGCCGCACCAGAATGCGCGTCCCACTCGCCGCCTCAAACTGCTGCCAAGCCAACACCGCATTCCCCACCTCATTCATCGCCAGATCCGGCGAAGTCGCAATTTCGTCCGAGCCCTCCTGAGCCACCGGCACCCCCCAGCCATCCGCCAGCGTGTGCCGAGCCGCATACAGATCGCTCGTTCCCACCCCATTGCCCTGCGCCCACGCCACCAACGCATTGGTCGCATCGTCCACGCCCAGTGCAGGCAAGCTCGCCAACGCCTGCGAAGCCGCTGCCCGCACCACACGGTCCGCGCTGAACGCCGCGCCCGGTGCCGCCGTCGCCGCCATGAGCGCGTTGTCCAGCCGTCCCCAGCTCACGACCGCCGCACCCGCCGCATTCATGCGCAGCACGGGCGTGCTCAGTAACGCCTGCGTGGAGACAAACGGTGCGCCCACCCGCGCAGTGCTGCTCTGCCACGCGCCCGCCGAGAAGCGCTTGAACCACACGGCGCTCGCCCACTGGTTGCTGCCGCCGGGCAGGTCGGCTTGGCCCCAGGCGAGCAGGGCGTTGCCGGCAGCATCGATCGCCAGGTCGTGGGCGCCGATGGAGTGACCGGTGCCGGTGTCGGGCACGAGTTCGGTGGCCGTGGTCCAGGTGCCGCTTGCGTTGGCGCGGTTGGTCCAGAGCGAGGCGCTGCTGCCGTCGGAGCGCTTCCACACGGCGACCGATTCGCCGGACCCCGCGACCACGACGGCCGGGTCGCCGTCGACGCTGCCCACGACCTCGTTGGTCTCGATGAGCGCGGCGGTGCCCCAGCCGCCGGCCGGGGTGTAGCGGTTGGCGTAGATGCTGAAGCGCGTGCTCGGGCCGATCTGCGACCACACGGCGACGGCGTTGCCGTTGGCGTCGATGCCCACGCTGGCGTTGCCGACGATGCCGGTGCCGGTCTCCAGCAGCGCGGGGTTGCCCCAGCCGCCCGCGGGGTCGACGGGCAGCGCCCACAGGTCGTAGCCGGTCACGGAGCTCAGCTGGGTCCACAGCACGACGGCGCGGCCGCTGGGCTTGTCGATGGCGATGCGGATGTCGCGCACGCCGCCGGCGTTGGCCTCGAGGCGCTGCGGCGCGGTCCAGCCGCTGCCGGGCAGGTAGCGGCTGCCCCACAGGCGGTCCACCTGGGGGTTGCCTTCGATCTGGCGCCACACCACCAGCGCGCGCCCCTGCGCGTCGATCGCGGTCTTCGGCAGGCTGGCGCCACCGGCCGACAGCGCCGACGCATCGCCCCAGCCGATCACGGGCGGTGCCGCCACGAAAGTGGCCGTCACGTCGAGCGCGGCGTCCATCCGCACGGTGCAGGTGCCGGCGTTGCCGCTGCAGGCGCCGCCCCAACTGCCGAGCACTTGTCCTGCCGCTGGCGTGGCCGCGAGGACGACCTCGGTGCCCGCGCTGAAATCGGCACTGCAGCGGTCGGTGCAGTCGATGCCCGCGGGCTGCGACCCGACGCGGCCGTTGCCGGTGATGCCGACCTCCAGGCGATGCGTCACTGCCGCCGGCGGGGGCGCGGGCGGAAAGAGGCCGAGGGGCGGCAACGCGCCGCCGCCCGATCCCCCGCCACCACCGCCACAGGCCGCCAGCAGGGCCAGCGCCCCTGCGCACACCATCCTCCGTCCGTAGCTGCTCGTCTTCGTCATGTCTGTGTTCCTCCTCGTCCGCTGGCGCCGGGGCCCGGCGCCTTCTGTGCTTGTTCGTTCAAGAGGGCCGGATCGTAGGGACGGCTGCGCGTGCGGCCCATAGCACCTTCGGGCACCTGCCCGAAGGTGCTATGGGCCGTTGCAAGGTGTCCCGATAGGCTCGCTGCATGACCTCTTCACGAACGCGCCTGTGCTCGCCCTTGCTTCTCATCGCTGCCGCTCTGGCAGGCGGATGCGCTTCGCATGCCGTGACCGACGGCGCCATCGTCACGAACACCTCGCGTGCGTTGGGCCTGCCGCCGCAGGCCTTCACGATCTCGAATCGGGCCGACAGCGGCGTGCAGACGACCTTCCAGGCCCGCACCGACGGTGGACGGGTCTACAGCTGCTACGTGGAGGGTTCGGTGTCGGTGGTCGGCCGGGTGGTCAGCGATGCCATCTGCCAGGAGATGCGCCAGAGCGACGCCCCCGCGTCCGCGCGCCGCTCCGCCACGCGGCCGACGACCAGCCCCACACCGGCCTGCAATGCGCTGCTGCGCGCCGCCGGACGTTGCAACTGAGGCTTCGCGAAAGCCGGTGCGGCACCGATGCGCCGGCGTGGACAACAATGGCGCCCTACGAGGAGAGGGCGCGGGCCGGGCCCGCACCCGAGGATCACGGCACCATGAAACTCCTGCTTGTCGACGATCACCCGCTGTTCGGTGTCGGCTTTGCGCATGCGCTGACGCACGCCCGGCCCGACTTCGAAGTGCAGACTGCGCTCTCGCTGGCCGAGGGCGTGGCGCGGGCCTCGCAATGTGCGCCCGACATCGTGCTGATCGACTACCGCCTGGGCGGTGAAGACGGTCTCGAAGGCCTGCGCCTCTTCGGTGCCCGGCATCCCCTCGTGTCGCGCCTGATGATCTCGGGCGACGAAGAACCGGCACTCGCCGCCCGCGCACGCGCCGCGGGAGCGGCCGGCTTCATCGGCAAGTCGCGCTCGGTGGCGCACATCGCGGCGGCGCTGGACGAGGTGGCCGCCGGTGGCGAGGCTTTCGATGTGCTGGCCTCGCGCACCGGCCCACAGGTCGCGAGCCTCACGCCGCGCCAGCTCGAAGTGCTGCTGCTGGTGGCGCAAGGCCGCCAGAACAAGCAGATCGCCGCCGAACTGGAGATCGCGGAGCGCACAGTCAAGCTCCACATCACGGCGCTGCTCGACACGATGGACGCGCGCAACCGCACCCACCTGCTGGTCCAGGCGCGGCGCGCGGGGCTGTGGCTGGCGCAGGAATAAGATGAGCGCGTCGTCCCCGGTGCAGGCCCCTTCCAACGCCGACGTGGTGGCGGAGGAGGTCGCGGCGCCCGCCCCGCACGCACGCATCCGCGCGTGGTCGGCCCTGTCGGACCTGCAACTCGAGCAGCTGACGCAGATGATCCGCTCCACGCCGTGGTCGTGGATGCTGGCCGCGGTCGGCGGCTTGCTCTGCTACCTCGAATACGCAGCGGGGCCCGATGGCCCGCGGGTGGGGGCGTGGGTCGTCGTCTACGGCCTGGTCATCGCCGCGCGGATGGGCCTCTGGCTGGCCTGGGCGGTGCGGCCCGGGCTGCGCGCGAACCTGGCGGCGATGGTGTGGCCCGTCATGGCCAGCAACCAGCTGCTGGCCCTGCTCTGGGGCGTGCTCAGTGCGCTGCTGTGGCACGAAGGTCCGGCGCAGGCCGAGGCCATTCTTCACATCGCGATGGTGACGGTGTCGCTGGGTGGCGCGATCCGCCTCTCGACGATCGGGCGGGCGGCCATGGCCTATGTGGTGCTCATCCTCGGCCCGCTGGTGCTGCGCGACATCTGGTTCGGCGGGAGCTACCACCTGGCCATGGCGCTGATCGTGACGCTCATCGGCGTCTACACGCTGCTGAGTTCCCGGGAGCTCTCGCGTGCGCTGCACGAGATCCAGGCGCAGCGCCGGCGCAATGCCGAACTGGTGACCGCGCTGAGCGCCGAAAACGAGCGCAGCCGCTCGGCCCGACAGACCGCCGAAGAAGCCGTGGCGGCACGCATGCGTTTCTTTGCCTCGGCCAATCACGACCTGCGCCAGCCGCTCAACGCGATGGCGCTGCTGGCGCAGACGCTGCACACGGTCAGCACGCAGCCGCAGGTGCAGGCGCTCTCCGAGCAGCTGGTGGCCTGCGCCGACGGCATGACCGACGTGGTGGACGACCTGCTCGACATCACGCGCGCCGACGCCGGATCGATCAGCCCGCAGTGGTCGCTCTTCGCCATCGACGCGCTGCTGCGCGACTGCTGCCGGCCGCACCAGGCCGTGGCCACGGCCAAGGGGCTGACGTTCGAGCTGGCCAGCGACCCCGCTACGGTCCGCAGCGACCGCGCCTTGCTCACGCGCGTCGTCACCAACCTGCTGGCGAACGCCATCCGCTACACGCACCAGGGCACTGTGCGGCTCGGCGGCCGGGTCGAGAACGGCCGGCTGCGGCTAGCCATCGAAGACACGGGCATCGGCATCGCGCCCGAGCACCTGCCGCACGTATTCGACGAGTTCTATCAAATCGACAACCCCGCGCGCGACCGCCGCCTGGGCTACGGCCTGGGCCTCGCGACCGTCAAGCGCCTGAGCGAACTGCTCGACCTGCGCGTGACCGTGCGCTCGCAGCCGGGGCAGGGCAGCGTGTTCGACGTGCAGGTGCCGTTGGCCGATGCGGCCGAGAGCGATCGGGCGGACGACGTCGAACGGCTCGCCGCGTCACCGACCGCCGTGTTGGCCGCGCGCGTGCTCGTGCTCGACGACGACCAGAGTTCGTTGCAGGCGCTGCAAGGGCTGCTGGCCTCTTGGGGCGCGGAGGTCCGCGCCGCGAGCGACATGGCGGGCGCGCTGGCGTGCCTGCAGGCGGGCTTCCAGCCCGATGCGCTGGTGGTGGACCTGCGGCTCGGCCTGCAGGCGAGTGGCCTCCAGGCCATCGCCGACCTGCGCCTTGCGTTGAACGAAGCCGACCTGCCCGCGTTGATCGTGACCGGCGACGTCGGCGGCGATTCGCTGGCCGCGGCACGCGAGGCCGGCCTGCCGGTGCTCGTCAAGCCGGTGCGGCCCTCGCAGCTTCGCGCCTTCCTGGGCCACGCGCAGGCCTGGAGGCAGGAGCACGCGCCCGACTGAACGATGGATCAGCGGCCCTCCACCGCGTGCCCCGCAATCGCATCGATCACCGGCGCCCACGTCACCTTCGGCAGCGCGTGGCCCATGCCCTCGATGGTCACCATCCTCGCGCCGGGCACGTGGCGCGCCACGTCCTTCCCGCATTCGATCGGCACCAGCGGATCGACGTCGCCGTGGATCACCAGCGTCGGCGTCTTCAGCGACGCCAGCCGCTCCCTGCGGCTGCCTGACGCGATGATGGCCGCGAGCTGGCGCGCGTAGCCGGCGGGGTGCAGGCCGCGTTCGAAACTGCGTTCCGCGCGCGCGGCGTCGAGCGCCTCTTCGTCCGAATGCGAGCCGGCGCGCAGCACCTTCATCACCTGCTGCTGGCGCACGATGTAGCCGTCGCGGTCCAGCGGCGTGGGCGTGAGCAGCACCTGCAGCGCCTGCGGTTGGGGCGGCGGCAGGTCGGGCGCGCCGCTGGTGGCCATGATCGACACCAGCGTGCGCACGCGCGCCGGATGGCGCAGCGCGATCTCCTGGCCGATGGCGCCGCCCATCGAGGCGCCGACGATGTGGGCGCGATCGATGCCCAGCGCATCGAGCAGGCCGACCGCATCGTCGGCCATGTGGGCCAGCGTGTACGGCACCTGGCTCGCGCTCACCGGCACGCCGGCCAGTGCCTGCCCGAGCAGCTTGGCCACGTCGGGAATACCCGCGGCGCTCAGGCGCGTGGACTGTCCGATGTCGCGGTTGTCGAAGCGGATGACGCGGTAGCCGCGACCGGCCAGGCGTTCGCAGAAGGCTTCGTCCCACGCAATCATCTGCGTGCCCAGGCCCATGATGAGCAGCAGCGGTGGCGCCGCCGGATCGCCGAAGCAGTCGTAGGCCAGCTCGATGCCGTTGGACGAAGCGAACGAAGGGGAGGAGGGGTCGCGTTGCATGGGGCGTGGCGGTGAAAAGGAAGGGGAGAGAAAGCAAGAGAAGCGAAAGGCAACCGTCGCGCGTTGCGCTTTGTGCCCTGCGGCCGGGACGGTGTTTCGTGGACGATCTTTCCGTGGGGCCCCGGAGCGAGAAAGGTTCGTTCAGACCAACCGGGAGTGACTTCGGGACAATTTGGCGCTATCGGGAAACTCCGAGTCTGCGCGTGCAGAACGCTTCGATATCCTGCGACGACCTTGGAGTGCGAGGCCAGTGGCGGCCTCGCCATCGAAGGCATGTGTTCTGAAGGGATTGAATCGTCGTGCATCGTTCGCCACCCGACTTCGCGTCACGCGTCTACGGACCCCAGCGCGTCGCAGCCATCGTCGCCACCCTGGTCGAAGAAGGCATCGCACCGGAACAAACCCTGAGCGGAAGTGGCCTGACGGAAGACCAGCTGCGCGCACCGGCGACGCGGATTTCCTACGAGCAGGCGGCCGTGGTCTTCCGCAACGCGGTGCGTCTGGCGCCCGGCCCCAGCATCGCCTTTCGCGCGGGCATCCGCATGCACCTCACGGCCTACGGCATGTACGGCTACGGGCTGCTGAGCAGCCCCACGCATGCCGACCTGATGGACTTCACCATCAAGTACAACCGCGTCATGGGCCCCGTGGCCGGGCCGGTGTCGTACACCTGCAGCGGCGGCACGGCGGTGCTGCCCTACGAGGTGCTGCTGTCGTCCGACCCGCAAGACCCGCTGTACCGCTTCGCGCTCGAGTTCGCCTTTGCGGTGCACCTTCGACTGGGGCGCGATCTCTTCGGTCCGTCGTTCGGTCTTTCCGCACTGCACGTGCGCTTTGCCGAGCCCGACGACCTGAGCGCCTACCGCACGCTGTTCGGCTGCCCCGTGGCGTTCGGCCAGCCGCGCGATGAACTGCATGTGGGCTCGCCGTGGGTGGGCCATCCCTCGCGGCTGCCCGACTCGGTCACGCATGCGATGGTGAGCGAGATGTGCCAGCAGGTGCTGGCCGACCTGCCGCGCTCGGGCGGTGTCTCTTCAGTGGTGCGGCGCACGCTGATCGACCACATGCCGTGGCGCTTTCCCACCATCGAGCCGATGGCTTCGGAGTTGTCGATCCATCCGCGCACCTTGCGCCGACGCCTCGAGACCGAAGGCACGACCTACCGCGGCATCCTGGCCGACGTGCGCCGCGTGCTGGCCATCGAGTACCTGCGCACCACGCGCATGACCACCGAGGAAATCGCCGAGCGGCTGGGCTACAGCGACGCCTCGAACTTCCGCCACGCCTTCGTGCGCTGGACCGGTCGCAGCCCGCAGGACTACCGCGCGGCGAAGGCCTGAGCCGCGCCTGCGCGATACCGCATCGGGCATCGTGAATCACCGCTGATTCGCACGCGCGCGCCGTCGTGCGGCGTTCGCGTGGCCGTCGATCCACACATCTGTTCGCAGTTGTGAGTCGCGCCTGCGCGTCGTTCAAATGCGCGTCCCGAAATCACCGCGAAGTGGTCGCATCGCACCTTTCCTTGTCGACGTCGCCGCGAAAAGATGGCGCCCAGAGCAACGACAACAAAGTGCCCGATCCGAGCCTCGCTGAAGGCCCGGACGAGGCCGACAGGAGACAACAACATGGATGCACCTCGCGCGTGCCGGCATGCCCGGCACGGACTGGACGTACGCGGCGGGTTCACACCATGCATGCGTGCCGCCGCACAGGCCGGGCGTCGCCGTTGCGCGGCGCCTTCACCCCTTTTCCCCGACCTCGATCCTCTCTCGAACGACCGCCCGACCGGGTAGCCGTGTGCATCGCGTCTGCACGTCGGGCTTTTTCTTCGCCTCTCTTTTTTTCTCTTTCCCTTTCCCTTCACTCCCGAGATGACCATGACCGAATCTTCTTCGATGGCCCCGCCGTCCCGCCGCCTGCTGATGCTCGAGTGGCGCGCCGTGGCGGAGCTGTCCGCGTTCTTCACCATGGCCCCGATGCTGCGCATGGCGCCCGCGGGCGACGGGCATCCTGTGCTCGTGCTGCCCGGCCTCTCGGCAAGCGATGCCTCGACACAACCGCTGCGCGCTTTCCTGCGCGACCGCGGCTACCGCGCGCACGGATGGAAGCTCGGCCCCAACTTCGGTCCGCGCCCCGGCGTGGAAGACCAGATGCAGGAGCGTCTGGCCGAGCTGCACGAGCGCTACCAGCGCAAGGTGAGCATCGTCGGCTGGAGCCTGGGCGGCGTGTTCGCACGCGAGCTGGCACGGCGCGCGCCTTCGCAGGTGCGCAGCGTCATCACGCTCGGCAGCCCGTTCGCCGGCGAGCCGCGCGCGAGCAACGCGTGGCGGCTGTACGAGATGGTGAGCGAGCGCAAGGTCGAGGACTGGCCCGAGCGCGAACGCATGCGCACGCCGCCGCCCGTGCCGGCCAGCGCCATCTACAGCCGCAGCGACGGCATCGTGGCCTGGCAGGGCTGCCGCGAACGCGAGACCGCGACCTCGGAAAACATCGAGGTCGAGGGAAGCCACTGCGGCCTCGGCCACAACCCGGTGGTGCTCTATGCCATCGCCGACCGGCTCGCGCAGCCCGAGGGCCAGTGGAAGCCGTTCCGTCGCGAAGGCCTGCGCCGCCTGCTGTACCTCGATCCGCACCGCGACGTGCGCAAGGCCGCCTGACGCGCCGCATCACCAACCCACTCATTCACTTCCTGGAGACGCACATGAACAGCAAGCCCTGGCTGGCTTCCTACCCCGAAGGCGTGGCGTGGGACCACGAGATCACGCCCACCTCGGTCCAGCAGATCCTGGCCGACGCCGTGGCCGGTTTTCCCGACCGGCCGGCCATCGACTTCATGGGCAAGCGGCTGAACTACCGCGAGCTCGGCGCGCTGGTCGACCGCGCCGCCAAGGGCTTGCAGGCCCTGGGCGTGCGCCCCGGCGTGCACGTGGGCCTGTTTTTGCCCAACACGCCGCACTACCTGGTCGCGCTGTTCGGCGTGCTGCAGGCGGGCGGCACGGTGGTCAACTACTCGCCGCTCGATGCGGCGAAGGTGCTCGAGCACAAGATCGAGGACAGCCAGACCGACTTCCTCATCACGCTCGACCTGGCGGCGCTGTACCCGCAGATGGCCGCCATGCTCGGCAAGACACGCCTCAAGAAGCTCATCGTCGGCAACCTCGCCGAGATGACGGGCGCGCCCGAGCAGGTGGCCGCGCTGATGAAGGCGAAGAACGAGACGGTCGACATTTTGGGCGACGAGCACCACCTGCGTTTTTCCGACCTGCTCGACAACGACGGCCGCTACACGCCGCACCCCCTCGGCGATCCGCGCGAGGCGCTGGCCATCCTGCAGTACACGGGCGGCACCACCGGCCTGCCCAAGGGCGCGATGCTCACGCACGCCAACCTGTCGTCGGCCTGCGAGCAGGTGGTGATCACGCAGTCGGGCACGCCGCCCGTGCTGCAGATGGGCACCGAGCGGCTGCTCGCGGTGCTGCCGCCGTTTCACATCTACGCGCTCACGGTCAACCTGCTGCTGGGCGTGCGCCTGGCGGCCGAGATCGTGCAGCACCTGCGCTTCGACCCCAAGGCCGCGCTGCGCGACATCGCCGAGAAGAAGCTCACCACCTTCTGCGGCGTGCCCACCATGTTCACCGCGGTGATCGGCGACCCCGACACGCCGCAGTACGACCTGCACTCGCTCAAGCTGTGCAACTCGGGCGGCGCGCCGCTGCCGATGGAGGTCGGCGAGCGCTTCCGCGCCATCACCGGCACCTGGCTGGCCGAAGGCTGGGGCATGACCGAAACATCGCCCACCGGCACCTTCTCGCCCGCGCACGGCCAGCGCAAGGCGGGCTCGTGCGGCATTCCGCACCCGGGCGTGGTCATCAAGATGCTCGACCTCGAAGACCCCACGCGCTACGTGCCGCTGGGCGAGAAGGGCGAGATGTGCATCCAGGGCCCCAACGTGATGAAGGGCTACTGGAACAAGCCCGAGGCCACGGCCGACAGCACCACCTTCGACGGCTTCTTTCGCACCGGCGACGTGGGCTACATGGACGAGGACGGCTTTGTCTTCATCGTCGACCGCTGCAAGGACATGCTGCTGTGCAGCGGCTACAACGTCTATCCGCGCGTGCTCGAAGAGGCCATCTACCAGCACCCGGCCGTGCATGAGGTGGCGGTGATCGGCGTGCCCGACGAATACCGCGGCCAGTCGCCCAAGGCCTTCGTCACGCTCAAACCCGGCGCCGAGGCCTTCGACATCAAGGCCCTGCAAAGCTTTCTCAAGGAGCGCGTGGGCAAGCACGAGATGGTGCAGGCCCTGGAGATCCGCGCCGCGCTGCCCAAGACGGCGGTGGGCAAGCTCTCCAAGAAAGACCTCGTGGACGAAGAGCTGCGCAAGCAGGCCGTCGCCGCGGCCACCGCCTGAGCGCGCATTTCCCAATTCCCACCGATCCCACCGACGAAAGAGGCCACGCCATGGACCACCTGAGCAGCATGGACGCGTCGTTCCTGCACCTTGAAACCCCCGAGACGCCGATGCACGTCGGCAGCCTCATGCTCCTGGACCTGCCCGAGGGCTACCGGGGCGACTACTACGAAGACGTGAAGGGCATGCTGGGCAAGCGGCTGCACCTGGCGTCGGTGCTCACGCGCAAGCTCGCGCAGATGCCCTTCGAGCTGGCCGAGCCGGTTTGGATCGACGACGACGACATCGACCTGGACTACCACGTGCGCAGCCTCACGCTGCGCCGCCCCGGCACCATGGAGCAGCTGCACCACCTCGTGGCGCGCCTGCATTCCAGCCTGCTCGACCGCAGCCGCCCGCTGTGGGAGATGTATGTCATCGAGGGCCTGGAGAACGGCCAGGTGGCCTTCTACACCAAGGCCCACCACAGCGGCGTCGACGGCAAGGCCGGCACCGAGCTGGCCAAGGTGCTCTACGACACCACGGCGCAGATGCGCGAGGTGCCGCCCGCGCGCCGCAAGCGCGGCAGCGGCAGCCACTACCAGCTGGGCGTGGCCGAGCTGCTGCAGGCGGCGGTGTCGAACTCGGCGCGCCAGTACCGCAAGCTCGCCGAGCTGCTGCCGGCGGCCGCGCGCGCCCTCACGGCGGCCGGCAGCGTGCTGGCGAGCCAGCAGACCGGCAAGGGCGAGCGCCGCCTGAGCCTGGGCATGGCGCCCAAGAGCATGTTCAACGACGCCATCACCAACCAGCGCTCGTACAGCACGATGTCGCTGCCCTTCGACGAACTGAAGGCGCTGGGCAAGCGCGTGGGCGGCACCGTCAACACCATCGTGATGGCGATGTGCAGCGAGGCGCTGGCCCGCTTCCTGAAGGAGCGCAACCTGCTGCCGAAGGAAGCGCTGATCGCCGGCGTGCCCGTGAGCCTGCGCGCGGAGGGCGACGACTCGATGAACAACCAGGTGTCGATGGTGCGCGTCGACCTGGCGACCGACATCGGCGACGCGGCCGAGCGCTTCAAGGCGATCCATGCGTCGTCGGAGGCGGCCAAGGCCGTGGTGCGCGAGCTCAAGCCCGTGCTCGGCGTGGACATGCCGATCACCGGCTCGCCCTGGCTCATGACCAGCCTGGCGTCGCTGTACGGCCGCTCCAACCTGGCGCGCCGCGTGCCGCCCGCGGCCAACGTGCTGATCTCGAACGTGCCGGGGCCGGGCGCCACGCTCTACGTGGCGGGCGCGCGGATGATGCACTTCTATCCGGTGTCGATCCCGTACCACGGCAGCGCGCTGAACATCACGGTGCAGAGCTACGCGGGCTCGCTCGACTTCGGCCTCACGGCCTGCCGCCGCATCCTGTCGCAGGAAGAGTCGTACGAGCTGATCGGCCACCTGCGCGCGGCGCTGCGGCAGATCGAGCGGCTGCCCAGCGTCGAGAGCGCGGCCAAGCCGGCGGTCGCGAAAGAGGCGCAGGCCGAGGTCGTGCCCGCCAAGGCCCCGCGCCGCGTGAAGGCGCCGGCCGCCGCCAAGCCGCGTGCCACCGCTGCAGCGGCCGCACCCGCCAGCAAGAAGGCCCGCGCGCCGCGCAAGCCGGCCGCTCCTGCCAAGGGCAAGCGCGCCGCCGCCGCGGCCTAGCCTTCCCGCCGATTCCTTCACCGACCGACCCTCAAAGGAAAGCAAGACCATGACCCCCACTTCTGCGCAGGCCCCCGCCCGCGCGCCGTACAACGCGGCGGACGAGGCTTTGTTTTCGAAGGTCAGCTGGCACCTGCTGCCGCTGTTGATCCTCTGCTACATCGTCGCCTTCATCGACCGCATCAACATCGGCTTCGCGCAGCTGCAGATGAAGCAGACGCTGGCCTTCAGCAACGAGGCCTATGCGCTGGGCGCGGGCATCTTTTTCATCGGCTACTTTCTCTTCGAGGTGCCCAGCAACCTCATGCTCGAGAAGATCGGCGCGCGCAAGACGCTGCTGCGCATCATGTTCTGCTGGGGGCTCGTGGCCTCGGCCATGATGTTCGTGGAGACCACGACGCAGTTCTACGTGCTGCGCTTCCTGCTGGGCGCGTTCGAGGCGGGCTTCTTCCCGGGGATCATCCTGTACCTCACCTACTGGTACCCCTCGGCGCGGCGCTGCAAGGTGATCTCGATCTTCATGACGGCCACGGCCATCGGCTACCTGCTGGCCGGCCCGCTGTCGGGCTGGATCATGAAGTACATGAACGGCCTGGGCGGCCACCATGGCTGGCAGTGGCTGTTCGTGGTGCAGGGGCTGCCGGCCTCGGTGCTGGGCATCGTCGCGTTCTTCTACCTGAAGGACAAGCCCGAGCAGGCCGGCTGGCTCACGCCCTCCGAGAAGGTCGCGCTGCGCCATCACCTGGACAACGAGCCGCATGCGGTGGAGACCGCCTCGCACGGCTCGTTCTGGGCGCTGCTGCGCGACCCCAAGGTGTTCACGATGGCCTTCGTGTACTTCCTGTTCCTGGGCGCCAACTACACGCTGGTGTTCCTGGTGCCCACGCTCATCAAGAACTGGGGCGTGGGCGACGTGTTCATGGTCGGCCTGCTGTCGGCCATTCCGGCGGTCTTCGGCGCCGTCGGCATGGTGTTCGTCGGACGCAGTTCCGACAAGCACCTGGAGCGGCGCAAGCACTTCTTCTTCTGCGTGGCGCTGGCCTCGGCGGGCCTGCTCGTGGCCGTCTTCAGCGGTGGCAACCTGGTGCTGGCGCTGGCGGGCCTCGCGGTGATGAGCATCGGCCAGTCGGCCAACACGCCAATCTTCTTCGCGGCCATCAGCGAGTACCTGCCGCGCAAGTCGGCGGCCGGCGGCATTGCGCTGATCAGCAGCCTGGGCAACCTCGGGCCCGCCGTGATGCCGGTGATCACCGCGTGGATCACCACCGCCACCGGCAGTTCGGACAACAGCATGTTCCTGGCGATCGGGCTGTGGCTGCTGTCCGGCGTGGTGCTGCTGCGCGTGATGCGGCCCGCCGCCGCCGGGCGCACGCAGTTCGCACCGGCCTGATTTTTTGTGACCCGCTATTTCATTCACACAAGGAGATTCGATCCATGGCAACCAGCAAGACCGCAGCCAACGCCAACCCGCTCTTCCCCACGGCGCTGCCGTCGATGGAAGATTTCAGCAAGCTGATCGAGCAGCTCAAGCTGCCCGGCGTGGACGTCGGTGCGCTCGTGGAGTGGCAGCGCAAGGACATGGAGGCCCTGGCCGAGGCCAACCGTCAGGCCTACGAAGGCATCCAGTCGCTGGCGCAGCGGCGCGGCGAGATCCTGCGCGACACGCTGGCCCAGTGGCAGGACGCGCTGAAGGACGCCACCGGCAAGGACGCGATCTCCAAACAGGCTGAGGTCGCGCAGCGCGGCGTGCAGCAGGCCGTCGACAACTTCCGCGAATTGGCGCAGCTGGAAGCGCAGGCGCGCAACAACAGCTGGAAGGTGGTGCAGGACCGCCTGAACGAGAACATGGCCAACCTGCAGCAGCTGCTGCAGCCGAAGAAATAGGGACGCTCCCGCGGACGCAATGTCCGCGCAACGACTGCTGGTAGCCTTGCCGGATTGTTCAGGCGCGCCTCGCCCCGCGAGGTCGCGCGATCCGGATGAATCAGAAAGGACTCAGCGCGTGGTTGTGACAGGGAGAAGATGGGGCGCGTGCGCCGCGTTGACAGCGGCATTGCTGGTGGGCGCATGCTCCACCACGCCCAGCACGCCGGTGGCGGGCCCCGGTGAGTACGTCGTGCAGACGGGCGACACGCTCTACCGCATCGCGCAGCGGCACGGCCGGACGACGGCCGAGATCGCCCGCTGGAACCAGATCAAGGACCCCGACCAGCTCGAAGCCGGCCAGGTGCTGCGCGTGGTGCCGCCCGGCGGCGCCGCGACGGGGGCTGCCACGCCCCCGCCGCGCAGCAGCGGCGGCGGCAGTACAGAAAAAGCCAAGCCCGCGCCCGCACCCCGCGAGCGCGACCCCGTGGTGCCGCCCGCCTCGCGGCGCAGCGACTGGGGCTGGCCGACGCAGGGCGCGGTCATCGCCGGCTTCAACGGCAACAGCAACAAGGGCCTGGACATCGGCGGCAGCAGCGGCGAGCCCGTGCACGCGATCGGCGCCGGCTCGGTGGCCGCGACCGAAACGATGCGCGGCTATGGCAGCGTGATCATGGTCGACCACGGCGGCTCCTACATGTCGATCTACACCAACGTGGGCACCGTGGGCGTGAAGCAGGGCCAGCGCGTGCAGCGCGGCCAGAAGATCGCCGAGATCGGCCCGGCGGAAGGCGGGCGCGCCAAGCTGCACTTCGAGATCCGCTACCGCGGCAAGGCGGTCGATCCGCGCCTGTACCTGCCGGCGAAGTAAGCGCAGCGGGCCTTCAGGCCTGCGGCCGGGTGAGCAGATCGAGCTCGGCCCGCAGGCGCCGCACCGCGACTTCATGGCGCCGCGTCTGCGGCCCGCGCCCGTGCGTGCCGGCCTTCAGGATGAGCCGCAGCTGCTCGCGCTGCAGCTGTGCCTTCAGGCGCCGGGCGCGCTTGCCGAATTCCTTGCCCATGTCGCGGCGCACGCGGTAGCGCAGCAGCGGCGCGCCCAGGCGCACCCATTCGTCGTCGCGGATCAGCTCGCGCTCGGGCACGAAGTAGGCGGCCAGCGCATGCAGGTAGGTGCCGTTCTCGCGCGCGGCGGCGCGCCAGACGAAGGCGGCGGCGATCACCACCGGGATGCCCTTGACGATGAGAAGCAGCGCGATGCCGACGAAGCCGTCGTCGAAGCGGTCTTCGAGTAGCGGCGAGTTCCAGATGAAGTGCATCGCCCACGCCAGCGCGAAGTAGAAGAGGGCGCAGCCGATGCGCGCCGCCATCGAGCGCTGCGGGTTCAGCAGGAACCACGCCACGCCGAACGAGGCGATGGTCGTGTAGGCCGCATGGCTCCACAGCCCGCTCAGCAGCCCGCGCATCAGCAGGTGGTAGAGCACCGGGTACACCTGGTTCTCGAGCGGGAAGTTCACGGCGCTGTTCACCGTGTAGCTCAGGTTCTCGATCACCTGGAAGCCCAGCCCGGCCATGGCGCCGACGATCAGCACCGACAGGTAGGTTTCGAACTGGTTGCGCGCGATCAGCACCAGCAGGATCACGCCCGCGAGCTTCAGGAATTCTTCGGTGATCGGCCCCGCGATGGCCGGCCCCCACGCCGCCACGAACTCCGGCGACACCAGCTTGGCGCACAGGCTCTGGATGGCGATGTTGGCCGGCGCCGCGAAGTACACCGCGCCCAGCCCGCCCCACGCAAAGGCCAGCACGTAGGCCTCGGGCGGGTGCTGCTCCAGCAGGTCGAGCGTGCGGAAAAACAGCACGAAGGCCGCCGTGTAGCCGCCCCACACCAGCAGGCCCAGCAGCGCGGTGACGGGCACCACGCGAAAGCCCAGCGAGAACATCGAGACCGTGTAGAACAGGCCGTTGAGGATCAGCGCCGCGAGCAGCCAGAAGGCGGCGCGCTGCGGCTGGAAGAACGAGTCGGTGCCGATCGGCCAGTCGGCGTCTTCCTGCGTGGCAACGGCGGCTTCGGTGGTCGTGCTCACAGCGGTGCCTCCAGGTCCATCGAGTCCAGCATCCTGCGGGCATCGGCCAGCGCTTCGTTGAAGCCGTCGGTGGGGCCGTACACGTCGATCTGCACCAGCGAGCGGCGCGGCGTGTCGACCACCTGCCAGAAGCGGCCGGCGAGCTTGGCGCCGTAGTAGGCGAAGGTCTTGCCCTGCAGGCCCCAGCCGGTGACGAAGTCGGACACGTCGCCTTCGACGGTCAGGCCCTGGCCGCGCTCCATGAGCCGCTGCTGGCGCACCATCGGGCCGTCGGGCCCGCCCATCCACAGGCGCGTGGTCACGAGGAACTTGTGGCCGCCCTTGAAGAGCATGAGCGACTGGCCGGCCTTGGAGCGCGACACGTCCATCTGCCAGCCCGGTGCGGGCTCGAAGCGCGCGTGGGCGACCGACACCGTCTCGCCCGCGGGCAGCGGCCGGCTGCCGGGCGTGTGGTTGTTCCAGAAGGTGAGGCCGCCGACGTACGCGGCAATGGCCAGGAGGATCGCGAGCGCGCCCGGCCAGGTGCGGTACGGGATGCGGCGGGACGGTTGGAGCATCCGTGGATCGTGCCACACCGAAGCGACGGCGCGGGGGCGCCGCCGCTGTCGTCAACCGCTCAGAAGGCCATGCGAATACCAACGTCGTAGCCCAGCGCACGGTGCGGCTGCATGCCGTTGGTGGTCGCGTAGGCCGGCTGCGGGAAGATCGCCGGCAGGCTCAGCACCAGCGGCGTCACGCCCATCACCGTCGGGTTGTTGCGGCCGTTGGCGATGTGGATGCGCGCCACCGAGGCATACAGCGCCGTGCGCTTGGAGAGGTTGTGCACGTAGCCCAGCGCCAGCTTGTTCACCGACGAATTGCCGTCGGGCAGGCCCAGGCCGTTGACGAAGCGCACGCGCGCATACGAGGCGCGCACCACGCCTGCGCCCAGCGGCACGTTCACGCCGGCCATGAGGCCGTCGTAGCGGTCGCTCAGATGCAGCGCGCCGTTGGCGAAGGGCGCGGCGCTGTGGCGCACGTCGCGAACGCGCGACCATTCGCCGAACACCTTCACCACGCCGAAGTCGTACGAGGCGCCCAGGTTCAGGCTCTTGATCTTCTCGCTCTGCGCGGCGGCGCTGGCCAGCGTGCTCTCGCCGTAGCCCAGCGCCACGTCGGCCGGGCCGCTGGCCCAGCCGATGCGACCGCCCACGTAGCGCCCGCGCTGCGAAGGGCTGTCGGGCGTATTGCTGACCTTGGTGTTCTCGTGCAGCGCGTACTGCACCTGGCCGTAGAAGCCGCCCAGGTTCGGCGGCAGGAAGTAGCTGATGGCGTTGCTCGTGCGCAGGTAGCTGTCGGTGCCGGCAGAGAGCCCACCGTTCAGCAGGCCGCCCGTGGCCAGCGCGCGCGAGGCCGCGATGTTGCTGTTGACCACCGCGATCAGGTTGGTGCCCACGCCGTTGACGCTGAAGGGGTCGAACACGGCGTCGTTCCAGAACGAGGCCGTGTAGTCGCGGCCCAGGCGCACTTCGCCGAAGGGGCCGCTGAGGCTCAGCGTGGAGCGGCGTCCGAAGTTGGTGATGCCGCTGCCCGTGTCGTTGCTCAGCGGCGCCTCCAGCCAGAAGCTCGCGGCCAGCCCGCCGCCCAGGTCCTCGGTGCCGCGAAAGCCGATGCGGCTCGACGCATTGCCCGAGGGCGACAGCACGGTCTGGCTCTGGCGCAGCTCGGCCGGGCGCAGCGGGTTGTACGAACTGCTGGTGGTGCGGTAGTGGCTCACGCCCGCGTCCATCACGCCGAACAGCGTGAGCGAGGACTGGGCGAGGGCGCTGCCGGCAGCAAGGGTCGTGGCCGCGGCGGCGATGAGGGTCTTCTTCTTCATGGTCTTGTCTCCGGGTTGTTGTGTGTGTTGTCGTCTCTGTCGTCGTGGGGCTGCGTGTCAGGGCGCCCAGCGCAATAGCGCGAGCACCAGCGCGGCGATGAAGACGGTCTCGCCGACCATCAGCACCACCGGCTTGAGTCCCACGTCGACCAGCTCGCGCAGCTGCGTCTTCATGCCGATGCCGGCCATGGCCGCCACCAGGAACCAGCGCGACAGGTCGCTGCCCGCGGTGGCGAGCGACGGCGGCAGCCAGCCCGTGCTGTTGAGCGCCACCAGCGCGGCGAAGGCCACCGCGAACCACGGCAGCAGCGGCGGGCGCTGGCCGCCCACGGCCTTGCCGGTGGCGCGCGTGAACATCACGGCGAACAGGATCACCGGCAGCAGCGCCGCCACGCGCATCAGCTTGACCAGCGTGGCCGTGTCGCCCGTGGCCTGCGACATGCCGTAGCCCGCGCCCACCACCTGCGCCACGTCGTGGATGGTGGCGCCCAGGAACACGCCGGCCGTGTGCGCGTCCATGCCCAGGGCGCGCGCGATCAGGGGGTAGGCGATCATCGTGAGCGTCGACAGCGCCGACACGCCCACCACCGTGAACAGCGTGGCGCGTTCCTTCAGCGGATGCGGCGGCAGCGCCGCGGCCAGCGCCAGCGCGGCCGAGGCGCCGCAGATCGCGGTGGCGCCGCCGCTGAGCAGGCCGAACAGCACGTTGAAGCCCATCAGCCGCGCCACGACCATCGACACGCCGATGGTCAGCACCAGCGACACCGCCACCAGCAGCACCGGGTGCCAGCCCAACGCCACCACCTGCGCGGCCGTGATGCGCAACCCGAGCAGCGCCACGCCCCAGCGCAGCACGTGGCGCGCGGTGAACTCGATGCCGGGCTTGCACGGGCCCTCGGCCGAAAGAAAGTTCATCGCCATGCCGAGGATGAGCGCGAACAGCATCACCGGCGCACCGTAGTGCTGCGACAAAAAGGTGGACGCGGCGGCGACCACCGCGCAGGCGAGCACGCCCGGAAAGAGCAGGCGGCCGCGCGCCGGCCATGCGGCGACAGACAAGGCGGTCATGGAAACCTCAGGGCACGAGCACGGTGGCGCCGGTGGTCTTGCGGCCTTCGAGGGCGCGGTGCGCTTCGGCCGCATCGGCCAGTGCGAAGCTCTGCTGCGGTTCGCTCACGATGCGACCGGCCAGCACGTGGCCGAAGAGTTCGTCGGCCATCGACAGCATGTGCGGGCGCGGGTGGATGTAATGCACCATCGCGGGCCGCGTGAGCCAGATCGAGCCCTTGGCGGCCAGGACCTGCGAATCGACGACCACGGCGCCCGAAGAGGTGCCGTTGCTCACCAAAGTGCCGCGCGGCTGCAGGCAATCGAGCGAGGCCTCGAGCGTGTCCTTGCCCACCGAGTCGTACACGACGGGCACGCCTTTCCCCTCGGTGATCTCGCGCACGCGCTGGGCGATGTTCTCGCGCGAGGTCACGATGGTGTGGGTGCAGCCGTTGGCCTTGGCGACCGCAGCCTTCTCGTCGGTGCTGACAGTGCCGATCATGGTGACGCCCATCGCACGCGCCCACTGGCAGGCGATGAGGCCCACGCCACCGGCCGCTGCGTGGTACAGGATCGTCTCGCCACCTTTCAATGGATAGACCTGCCGGAACAGGTACTGCGCCGTCATGCCCTTCATCATCAGCGTGGCGGCGGTGCGATCGGAGATGCCATCCGGCAAAGGGATCAACACATCGGCGGGCATCACACGCACCTGCGAGTACGCACCCTGCGGCCCGATGAGGTAGCCCACGCGGTCGCCCACGCGGATGTCGGTCACGCCCGCTCCCACGGCTTCGACCACGCCCACCGCATCGGAACCGAGCCCGTTGGGCAGTGCGAGCGGATAGCGCCCGGTGCGGAAATAGATGTCGATGAAGTTGACGGCGATGAGGCTGTGGCGCACGCGCGCTTGCCCCGGGCCGGGTTCACCGACCTCGACGTGTTCGAGCTTGAGCACGTCGGCGCTGCCGGTCTCGTGGAAGCGGATGGCTTGGACCATGGGGAGTTTCTTTCGGTAGGAAGGGCAGGCGGGCAGAAAGGGTTCAGCCCGCCGAGAGTTCGTCGATGAAGGCCTGCGCGCCCGGCCATTCGCCGTAGCCCGAGGCGGGGTTGAGGTGGCCGACCTCGCCAAGGTCGACCAGGCGGCTGCCCCAGCCCTGCGCCATCTGCACCACGCGATCGAAGGGCGCCAGCGGGTCGTTGCGGCTGGCCGCCACGATGCTCGGGAACGGCAGCGGCCCGGTCGGCACCGGCAGCCAGCCGCCGGCGCGCAGGGCCTCGACGGTGGGGTAGCCCTCGGGCATCGGCCGTTCGAAGTCGGGCGGCGTGGCCAGCAGGGCGCCGCGCACCGGCCGGCGCGTGCGCTGCGCCCAGTGCGCCAGCATCACCACGCCGCCGCTGTGCGCCACGATGACCAGCAGCCCCTCGACCGCCTGCGCCTCGCGCTCGATGGCCGCCACGCGCGCGGCGCAGTCGAGGTCGTCGCGGCCCATGGGCGGCACGGCGCGCACGCGCGGCAGGCGTGCGGCGAGCAGGGTCTGCCAGTGGCTGGCGACGGCGTCGCGCAGGCCGGGAACGATGAGGACGGTGGGTACGGTCATGTCGGCCTGCGCCCTCACTGGTTGAGCTGGATGTTGTAGGTCTTGACGATCCGCGCGTTGCGCTCGTACTCGTCATGCGTGATCTTCGCGAGCTGCTCGGGGCTCTCGCTGGTCATCGGCACGAAGTTCTGCGCGATGAGCCGCTCCCGCACCTTCGGCGAGGAGGCGGCCTTCGTGAGGACCGCATTGATCCGCTTGACGAGGTCGTCGGGCATCTTTGCCGACACGATGGCGCCGGCCCAGTTCGAGAAGTCGATCTCGTCGAAGCCCTGCTCGGCCATCGTGGGCACCTCCGGCAGCTGCGCCAGCCGGGTCTTGGCCCCGACCCCGAAGACCTTCACCTTGCCGGCCTTGATCAGCGGTAGCGACGTGACGATGCCGTCGAACAGGATGTCGACCTGGCTGCCCATCAGGTTCTGCAGTGCCGGCGGCGAGCCCGGGAACGGCACGTGCTGCAGGTCCAGCCCCGCCTTCCTGGCAAAGATGGCGCCGGCGTAGTGCGAGCTGGTGCCCGCGGAGTACGAGGCGTAGCTGCCCGGGCTGCCCTTGCCGGTCTTCAGGTAGGCGATGAGCCCTTTCAGGTCGTTGGCCGGCACCGACGGCGCACTCACCAGCACCATCGCCGAGCGCGCCACCATGGTCACCGGCTTCACGTCCTTGACCGGGTCGAAACTGGTCTTCATCACCAGGGGAATCTCGGTCAGGATGTTGCTGACCATGAACATGATGGTCTGCCCGTCGGGCGGTGCGCTGTTGAGCGCCTGCACCCCGATGGCGCCACCGGCGCCCGGCTTGTTGTCGACGATCACCGGCTGCCCGATCTCGGCCGAGATCGCGTCGGACAACACGCGGGCCACGACGTCCATGGTGCCGCCCGCGGGCGCCGGCACCACGATCCGCACCGGCTTGGTGGTCCAGGCATGGGCGAGCAGGGGCGCGGCGGCCAGGGCGGCTGCCCAGGGCTTCAGGCGGCGAAGGATGTTGTGGGTTTTTTTCATCGCGATGTCTCTAGGTGTTCTGGTGCCGGTGGTGCCAGTGGTGGGGGGGCTCAGGCCGCCTTGCGCAGGAAGCCCTGCTGCGCGCCGTTGCGGTTCGGCGCGAAGCCGTTGGCCGCCAGCGATTCCTCGACGGTGTCGTAGAACACGCCGATCTTGGAAATCTCGCGCGCCTGCTTGGCGGTGGCGATGGGGCGGCCGAACTGGCGCGAGATGGCCACCAACTGCTCGACCTGCGCCACCGTGCCCATCTTGGCGGAGCGCGACTGGTTCCAGAGGTTGTCCTCGATGCCGCAGCGCACGTGCAGGCCCATGGCGATGCCCATCATGTTCACGGGCAGCACGTTGCGCATGGAGCTTTCCACCGTGAGCACCGCGCCGTCGGGCACGGCGCGCACGAAGTTGGCCAGGCTGTAGATGTTGGGCACGTCCATGCCGCCGCCGATGGCCACCCAGTTCATGACCAGCGGGCCCTTGTAGACGCCGCGGCGCATGAGCCGCTCGACCGAGTCGAAGCTGTTGATGTTGTAGCACTGGAAGGCGCTCTGGATGCCGGCCTTGGTGAGGCGGCGGATGTGTTCTTCGGCCCAGCCCGGCTGCGCGGGCACGGTCATTTCCTTGTAGGCGCGGTAGACCTCGGGGTCTTCCATCGAGGTGCCCCGGGTGTCGGCGTCGTCCCAATGCTCGACCACGTTCATCTGCGAGGTGTTGATGGTCACCGTCACCTGGTCGGGCGTGGGCTCCAGCTCGGCCAGCATGTGGCGCGTGTCGTCGCTGAGCCACTTGGCAGCAGCGCCTTCGCTCTCGGGCGCGAAGCTGATCGAGCCGCCCACCTGGATGATCATTTCGGGCACGGCCTTGCGCACGCCGGCGATCAACTCGTTGAACTTGGACAGCCGCTTGCTGCCCTTGCCGTCGAGTTCGCGCACATGCAGGTGCAGCACCGTGGCGCCGGCGTTGTAGCAATCGACCGCCTTCTGAATCTGCTGCGCCATGGTGACGGGAATGTCTTCCGGAAAGTCGGCGGGCACCCACGACGGTGCGTAGGGCGCGGCGGTGATGACCAGCGGCTGCTGGTTTTCGGGGAACAGATGGCCGTCGAGAAAGTTCATGGCAGGACCTCGGGAGAAAGGAAGAAGGAAGGGAGAGGGCGCAGGACGTGCCCGCTCAGAAGACCGCGTCGCCGACGATGCCGGCGCGTTCCATCTTTCGATGGCAGGGCGGGTAGTCCATGACCGCGTAGTGCTGGGTCGAGCGGTTGTCCCACATGGCCACGTCGCCCGGCTGCCAGCGCCAGCGCACCTGGTACTCGGGGATCTGCACCTGGCTCACGAGGTAGGCCAGCAGCAGGGCGGCGCCGGGCTGGTAGTCCTGCCCGTAGCGCACGTTGGCCGGCGTGTGGAAGTTGGTGAAGTGGGTCGTGAAGCCGTTGACGAACAGGATCTTCTCGCCCGTGTCGGGGTGCGTGCGCACCACCGGGTGCTCGGCGTCGGGAAACTGGGCCTTCAGCGCCAGGCGCTTCTCGATCGGCATCGCGGCGCCGAAGGTGGCCTCGATGCTGTGGCGCGCGCGCAGCCCGACGATCTGCTGCTGGATGTGCGCGGGCAGCTTCTCGAAGGCCATCGCCATGTTGGCCCACATGGTGTCGCCGCCCACCGGAGGGCATTCGACGCAGCGCAGCACGCAGCCGAAGGGCGGCTTCTCGCGCCAGGTGGCGTCGGTGTGCCAGCTGTTCTCGTAGCGGTCGACCGGCGTCTCGGGGTTCTTGTAGATGCGCACCAGGCCCGGGTGCTCGGGGTCGCTGCCGACCACGGGGTGGTCTTCCAGCTCGCCGAAGTGGCGGGCGAAGGTGACGTGCTCGGCGCGCGTGAGTTCCTGCTGTCGGAAGAACAGCACCTTGTGCTGCACCAGCAGCGCGCGGATCTCGGCCGCCAGGCCGGCGTCGCGCGAGGCTTCGGCCAGCGACACGTGGCGCAGCTCGGCGCCGATGGCGCAGGTCACGGGGTGGACCTGGATGCCGCGCGTGTGCACGGCGGGGGCCCCGTTCGAGAGGCCTGGCTGGATCGTGGAACCCATGTGTCTTGTCTCCTGTGCCGGTCGTGGGGTGCCGCTGTGCGGCGGTGACCGTGCTGGAAGCAAGAATAGGTCGGGGCCCCTGCGCGCGCCCCCTCCTCGCAGGAGGGGGAGGCAGCCCTGGAGGGGAGGGAGAAACCCTCAGTGCCCGGCGGCGAGCCCTCAGTGCCCCGCGGCGAGCAGCCCCAGGATGCGCGCGCGGTGCACCACCTGCGTGCGCGTGCCGGCGTCGAGCTTGGCGAACAGGTTCTTCACATGCCACTTGACGGTGGTTTCGCCCACCTGCATGGCGCGCCCGATTTCCTTGTTCGACAGGTTGCGCGCCAGCAGCACCAGCACCTCGCCCTCCTTGGGCGTGAGCACGGTGCCGGGCGATGCGGGTGCCGCAGACGCGGGCGCAGGCGGCACGGCGGGCGCGAGCGGCGCCACCGCGATCTCGGCCTGCGCGCCCTCGGCCGCGAGCGTGCCGACCCAGGCGCCCAGCTCGGGGTACGCGTCGGAGAACACGCGCTGCAGCCCGTAGGCGCGCGCCAGGTCCATGGCCTCGCGCAGCAGCGCCTGCGCCGGCTGGCCGCAGCGCTCCAGCGCCAGCGCGCGCAGCCCCAGCAGCTCGATGTGCAGGCCGCCCTGCTTGCGCTGGCGCGCCTGTTCGTCGGCACGCGCCAGCTTCGCGAGGGCGTCGGGCCAGTCGCGCGCGGCAATGGCCGCGTGGGCGCGCGCCACGTCGCGCAGCGCTTCCACGCTGCGCCGCCACAGCGGGCCTTGCGGCAGCGCGGGGTCGGCCAGCTGCGCGTCGATGCGCTCGCACAGTTCGCGGCAGGTCTGGGCGCGGTGGCGCTGCGCATGCAGGCGCACCTGCTCGGCCAGGCTGGCGATGCGCAGCCGCGGCAGGCGCCGCGCGGCGCCCGCCGCGTCCAGCGCGTCCAGTAGTTCCAGCGCGCGGTGCTCGGCGCCCTCGGCCGCCGCGATGCGCGCCGCCGTGCGGTAGGCCTGCAGCAGCGATTCGGGCAGGCCGCTGTGCTCCAGCACGTCGAGGCGGTCGGCCAGCAGCGTGGCGGCGTCGCCGGGCAGGTCGCGCTCCCAGGCCACCGACGCGAGCAGCGCGGCCAGGTTGCAGCTGAAGCGGTGGCGCCGGCCCATCTCGGCCTCGGCGCCGGCCACGGCGGGGCGCAGCAGCTGCTCGGCCAGCAGCACCTGGCCTTCCCACGCATAGCTCAGGCCGATGACCAGCTCGCTCCAGCGCCGGATGTAGTCGACGCCGTGGCCCGGGTGCCCGCGCAGGGCCTGCTGCTGGCGCAGGCGCGCGAGCGCGGGCTCGCCCTCGAGCAGCGCGCGGTAGGCCATGCGGTTGGCATGCGACTGCAGCAGCAGCGGGTCGGTCAGCGGCACGGCCTCGGTCCACGGCGCGTGCAGTTCGACGAAGCGGTCGGGGTCGTCCGCGAACACGGCGGCGCCGCCGAGGATCAGCGCGCATTCGCAGCGCAGCGCATCGCTCACATCGGGTTGCGCCAGGATGCGCGCCACGAAACGGCCGGCTTCTTCGTGCCGCTCGCTCGATGCGAGCGTCCATGCCGCGGCCAGCAGCAGGCGCGGGCGGCGGTCGAGTTCGTCGGCCGGCATCTGCGCCATCCATTCGAGCACCGTGGCCTGCCGGCCGCGCCGCATGAGCGATTCGTACAGGCTGCGCTCCGCGAGCTCGTAGGCGGTCTGGTGCTGGCCCGCGCTCAGCGCGTGGTGGGCGGCCTCGTCGAGCAGCTCGTGCGCGGCCAGCCACTGCGCGGCGCGGGCATGCGCCGCCACCTGCTCGGCGGCGTCGAGCGTGGCGAAGCGCTGGCGCAGCACGTCGCGCGCCAGCGCATGCATGCGCAGCCACTCGCCCCCTTCGGCGGCGGCGAACACCGGCGTGTCGTTGCTCAGTCGCGCCAGCCGCGCCGCGGCGTCGTCGACGCCGGAGACCGCGCGGCACAGCTCGGGGTGCAGCAGGTCGAGCACGGCGATGCGGGCCAGGAAGTCGCGATCCTGAGGGTCGAGGTTGACCAGCAGCAGCCGCACCAGTTCGCCCTGCAGCTCGCCGGCGGCGGCCGTCATGTCGCCCAGCACCGTGTGCGCGGCGTGCGCATCGGCCCCGCGCGCGATGATGGTCGTGGCCAGCTGCAGGCCCAGCGGCCAGCCTTCGGTCAGCTCGTGCAGCCGGGCGGCGGTGTTGCGGTCGACGCGTGCGCCGAAGCGCGCCTGCACCAGCTGCAGCGTCTCGTCGAGGCTGAACTTCAGCAGCGCCGGGCCGATCTCCACGCACTGCCCGTAGGCCACGAGATCCTCGATGTCGAGCCGGCCGTCGGGGCGCGTGGCAATGAGCGTGCGCACGTTGGGCGGCGCGTTGCGCAGCAGGTAGGCCAGCGCCTCGCGCGAGGCGGGCGGCAGGCGGTCGGCCTCGTCGATGACCAGCACCACGTTCAAGGCCGCCTGTGCCAGCTCGGCCAGCAGCGCCGTGACGCTGCCGAGCGTGCCGGGCCGGTCGTCCTGGAACAGGCTGCGCCCGAACGCGGGGCGGCCCATGGCGACGCGCAGCGCCAGCGCCAGGCTCTGCACCAGCCGGCCCGGGTCGTCCTGGCTCTGCGCCGAGACCCAGCCGACCGGCACGCCCAGGCCCAGGTACTCCAGCCGCCACTGCGCCAGCAGCGAGGTCTTGCCGAAGCCCGAGGGCGCCTGCACCACGAACACCGCGTGGTCGCGCAGCGCGTCGGCGCTCGACAGGAGCCGCGCGCGCGAGACCAGGTGACGCGGGACACGGGGCGGCGTCACCTTGAGCAGCAGGTCGCGCGGGGCGCCGCTCGCATCGGGGGGCGGGAAAGTGGCCAAGGCTCGTTCGTGCTCGTGGAGGGAAGAACGGGCCCGATTCTCCACGTCAATCGCGCGACGCCGAAGCGCGGCGCGGCGCCCCCCGCCGCGCGCGGCTGGCCTTCGCGCTGCAGCCGTACTGCGCATGGAACCAGCGCGACAGCCCGCTGGGCGCGCAGAAGCCGAGCAGGCCCGCGACCTCGGCCAGCGGGCGGTCGCCTTCCAGCACATGGCGCACGGCGAGTTCCTTGCGCACGTCGTTGACGATGGCCGAGAAGCTCTGCCCGTCGTCCGCGAGCCGGCGCTGGATGGTGCGGCATTCCACGCCCACGTGCGCCGACACCTGCGCGATGCTGCAGCGTCCGCTGGGCAGGAGCAGCAGCACCGCGCGCCGCACGTTGCCCGGCAGCGCGTCGCCGGGCGCAGGCGCCGCCGCGTCGAGCAGCTGCCGCGCATAGCGCGCCATGGCCGGGTCGGCCGAAGGGTTGGGCGCGTCCAGGTCGTCGCGCGCGCAGACGATGCCGTGGAAGTCCTGGTCGAAGGCGACGGCCGCGCCCAGCACGCGATGGTGCGTGCGCAGGTCGCGCGGCGCGGGGTGCGCCAGGCACACGCGCCGGGGCTGCCAGTCGGCGCCGAGAAACTGGCGCAGGAGGCGCAGCATCACGCCCAGCGCCAGTTCGATGCGCTGGCGCGTGGCGCGGTGCGCCTTGCCGGGCTGCACTTCCTCGCGGATGACCACCACCTGGCCGAAGGCCTCGACCATCAGCGACAGCGAGCCGTTGAGCAGCGGCTGGTAGCGCATCAGCACGTCGAGCGAATCGCGCAGCGTCGGCTGCTCGCGCACCAGCAGGCCGACGGCCCCGAGGTTCGACAGCCGCCGCCCCTCGGCCATGCACAGCCCGAAGGCTTCGTTGCCCGAACGCTCGGCCGAGGCCTGCAGCAGCGCGGCGACGCGGTCGACCGGGATCATCAGGTCGGGCTCGTCCAGCACGCGAGGGCTCAGGCCGGCGTCCAGGAGCATGCGCGCCGGGTCCAGGCCGCTGGCGCGGGCGACCTCGCTGTAGTGGGTGAGGCTTGCCGCGCGGACCAGGGAGGACATCGCAAGTCCGCACGTGGCAGTTCTCAGGGCACGAGCACGGTGGCGCCGGTGGTCTTGCGGCCTTCGAGGGCGCGGTGCGCTTCGGCCGCGTCAGCCAGTGCGAAGCTCTGCTGAGGCTCGCTCACGATGCGGCCGGCCAGCACGTGGTCGAAGAGTTCGTCGGCCATGCTCAGCATGTGCGGACGTGGATGGATGTAGTGCACCATCGCGGGCCGTGTGAGCCAGATCGAGCCCTTCGCCGCCAGCAGCTTGGTGTCGAGGACCACGGCGCCAGATGACGTGCCGTTGCTCACCAGAGTGCCGCGCGGCTGCAGGCAATCGAGCGAAGCCTCGAGCGTGTCTTTTCCCACCGAGTCGTACACGACGGGCACGCCTTTCCCCTCGGTGATCTCGCGCACGCGCTGGGCGATGTTCTCGCGCGAGGTCACGATGGTGTGCGCGCAGCCGTTGGCTTTGGCGACGGCAGCCTTCTCGTCGGTGCTCACGGTGCCGATCATCGTGACGCCCATCGCGCGCGCCCACTGGCAGGCAATGAGGCCCACGCCGCCGGCGGCTGCGTGGTACAGGATGGTCTCGCCACCCTTCAATGGATAGACCTGGCGGAACAGGTACTGCGCCGTCATGCCCTTCATCATCAGCGTGGCGGCGGTGCGGTCCGAGATGCCATCGGGCAGCGGGATCAAAACGTCAGCCGGCATCACGCGCACCTGCGAGTACGCCCCCTGCGGCCCGATGAGGTAGCCCACGCGATCGCCCACGCGAATGTCGGTCACGCCGGGCCCCACGGCCTCGACCACGCCCACGGCATCGGAGCCGAGGCCGTTGGGCAGCGCGAGCGGATAGCGCCCGGTGCGGAAATAGATGTCGATGAAGTTGACGGCGATGAGGCTGTGGCGCACGCGCGCCTGGCCCGGGCCGGGTTCACCGACCTCGACGTGTTCGAGCTTGAGCACGTCGGCGCTGCCGGTCTCGTGGAAGCGGATGGCCTGGTTCATGGTGCGTCTCCTGGGGTGTGTGGGGGCTGTATGGAACGGATTCTTGCGGCGCGTGGCGGCGGCGGGAAGCGTGGTCTTGGCGATGTCCCAAATTGGCAAATCGATGCCCCAATAAAGCAAGAAATGCGGGCAGGGTGCACCGGATACTGACGGCATCGGCCCACCGAGGCCTGCAAGACAACAACCGGAGACACCCCATGAAACTGCTGCAATTTGCACGCGCCGCCGCCGTGGCGCTGGTCGGATGCTCGATGGCCCTCGGGGCCTGGGCGCTGGGCGACAAGCCCGTCAAGCTCATCGTTCCCGCGCCGCCGGGCGGCACGATGGACATCGTCGCCCGCGTCGTCGGGCAACAGATGGCGCTGGACATCGGCCGCCCCGTGATCGTCGAGAACCGTCCCGGCGCGGGCGGCTCCATCGGCCTGCAGGCCATGCTGCAGGCGCCGGCCGACGGCAACACCATCGTGATGGCCGCCAGCAACGTGCTGGCCGAGACGCCGCAGGTCGTGAAGATGCCCTTCGATCCGCTGAAGGACGTGGTGCCCATCGGCTCGGTGGCGCGCTCGGGCGTGGTGCTCGTCACGGCCGCGAACTTCCCGGCCAAGGACTTCCAGGGCCTCGTCGCCGAGCTGAAGACG
Source organism: Variovorax sp. FW305-3-2-15-B-LB1 (assembly GCF_058787635.1). Lineage (NCBI taxonomy): Bacteria > Pseudomonadati > Pseudomonadota > Betaproteobacteria > Burkholderiales > Comamonadaceae > Variovorax > Variovorax sp. FW305-3-2-15-B-LB1. The sequence continues at coordinate 73,533 of NZ_JBYSZY010000023.1, forward strand.
CGCAAGGGCAAGGCCAGCTTCGCCAGCTACAGCCCCGGCACCGTGTCGCAGTACGCGGGCCTCATCCTCAGCGACCGCGCCGGGCTCGACCTGCAGCACATCGGCTACCCCGGCTCGCCGCCGGCGCTGCAGGACCTGCTGGGCGGCCAGGTCGACCTGATGTTCGACGGCATGCTCACCTCGATGCCGCTCATCAAGGCCGGCAAGCTGCGTCCCTATGCCTTCACCGGCAAGACCCGCTCGCGCTTCCTGCCCGAGCTGCCCACCACCACCGAACTGGGCTACCCCGACCTGCAGTTCCGCGGCTGGGTCGGCTTCATCGGCTCGGCCAAGCTGCCGGCCGACGTGATGGCAAAGCTCCATGCCGCGATCGAGAAGGCCGGCCAGGCGCCCGCCGTGCAGCAGAAGCTGCTCGACGTGGGCCTGGAGCCCGAGCTCAGCGTCGACACGCCCGCGCTCATCGCCGAGACGAAGGCGCTGTCCGAGCGCAACGCCGCCATCGTCAAGAAGTACCGCATCCAGGCGAACTGAGCGGCACGCGCCATTCCATCGGAGACCTCTCATGAAGATCAGACCCCTCACGCCGTCCATCGGCGCCGAAATCTCGGACGTCCATTTGGGCGAGGCCTCGCGCGACCCCGAGTGCTTTGCATCGATCCGCGCCGCGCTGCTCAAGCACAAGGTGCTCTTCTTCCGCGGCCAGGACATCGAGCGCGCCGAGCACGTCGCCTTCGCACGCTGCTTCGGCGAACTGGAAGACCACCCGGTGGTCGGCAGCGACCCCGAGCACCCGGGCCTCGTGCGCATCTACCGCAGCGACAACAAGCACAGCTACGAGAACACCTACCACTGCGACGGCCTGTGGCGCCAGAGCCCCGCGATGGGCGCGGTGCTGCGCTGTATCGAATGCCCCGAGGTCGGCGGCGACACCATCTGGGTGAACATGGTGCAGGCGCACGACGAGCTGCCCGACGAGATCAAGCACAAGATCGGCAAGCTGCGCGCCAAGGCCAGCATCGAGCATTCGTTCGGCGCCGTGATGCCGATGGAAGCGCGCCTCAAGCTGGGCCAGGACCATCCGCCCGCGGAGCACCCCGTGGTGCGCACGCACCCCGAGACCGGCGAGAAGGTGCTCTACGTGGGCAGCTTCACCACGCACTTCGTGAACTACAGCACCCCCGAGAACGTGCGCCACGGCATCGACAAGACACCGGGTGCGGCGCTGCTGCTGAACTACCTGCTCAGCCGCGCCACCATTCCCGAGTACCAGGTGCGCTGGTCGTGGCTGCCGGGCGACGTGGTTGTCTGGGACAACCGCAGCACGCAGCACTACGCGCTGAACGACTACTGGCCCGCGCCACGAAAGATGGAACGCGCCGGCATCGTCGGTGACGTGCCGTACTGAACATCGCCCCCGCATCCGCCCCCCGCCTCGCCACCTGACAGACGCACGCCATGAACTTCCTCGACGGCCACCTCTTTCCCGAAAACCAGCAGCCGCTGATCATCACCGCCGCGCCCTATGCACCGGGCTGGCTTCCTTCCGACTTCCCGGGCGAGATCCCGGTCACGATGGAAGAGCAGATCCAGAAGGCGGTCGATTGCTACAACGCCGGCGCCACGGTGCTGCACCTGCACGTGCGCGAACTCGACGGCAAGGGCAGCAAGCGGCTGTCGAAGTTCAACGAGCTGATCGCCGGCGTGCGCAAGGCCGTGCCCGAAATGATCATCCAGGTGGGCGGCTCGATCAGCTTCGCACCCGAGAGCGAAGGCGCCGCCGCCAAGTGGCTCAGCGACGACACGCGCCACATGCTGGCCGAGCTGGAGCCCACGCCCGACCAGGTGACGGTGACGGTCAACACCTCGCAGATGAACGTCACGGAGCACGCCGAGCTGGCGGACTTCAAGGGCACCTCGCGCGAGATCCCGGCCATCTTCGAGGCCTACAAGGAGATGACGGTGCCGGCGCAGCCGGGCTGGGTCGAGGAGCACATCCGCCGCCTCACGAAGGCCGGCATCCAGAGCGCCTTCCAGTGCTACAACATCAACAGCTTCGAGTCGGTCGAACGGCTCATGCGGCGCGGCGTCTACAAGGGCCCGCTGGTGATGAACTGGGTGGCGATCAGCGGCGGCATGGACGCGCCGAACATCTACAACCTGGCCAACTTCGTGCGCGCCGTGCCGGACGGCGCCGTGCTCACGGTGGAAAGCTCGGTGCGCAACGTGCTGCCCGTGAACATGATGGGCATTGCCATGGGCCTGCACGTGCGCTGCGGCACCGAGGACGTGCTGTGGAACCAGACGCGCACCGCCAAGATCGGCACCGTGGCGCAGATCGAGCAGCTGGTGGCCATCTCGCGCCAGTTCGGCCGCCCCATCGCCACGGCGCAGCAGGCACGCGAGATCTCGAAGATCGGCGTGTTCTACGAGACGGCCGAAGAGTCGCTCGCCGCCAACGGCTTTGCGCCGAACCGCAACGGAGGCAACCAGGGCTTCCTGCGCAAGGCGGCCTGAGAAAGACGATGGCGATGACGAGGCGTTTCACGCGCGCCGCCTGGCGCCTGCTGGAGGGCATCGCGCATGCCCTGCGCCACGAAGACCTGGTTCAGAACGCGCGCACCGCGCCCTGAGCCACCGCGCCGGCCGTCTGCTTGCTCCATTGCGAGGCGCTGCAGCCGAAGTGGTGGCGGAACCAGTGGCTGAAGCTGCTGGGTCCCGAAAACCCCAGCAGTTCGGCCACCTCGCTCAGCGGCAGGTCGCTGTCGCGCAGGTGGCGCTTCACGAGGTCGGAGCGCACGTCGTCGAGCAGGCGGCTGAAGGTGAGGCCTTCGGCCTCGAGCCGACGGTGCAGCGTGCGGCGGTCCACGCGCAGGTGCCGCGCCACTTCCTGCGCGGTGCAGCCGCCGCCGGGCATGAGCGCCAGGATGAGTTCGCGGCAGGCTTCGCGCGTGCTCTCGCCGCGGTCTTTCAGCGCGGCTTCGAGGTACTCGCGCGCGAAACGTGCCACGCCCTGGTCGCCCGATTCGCGCGGCTTGCGCAGGTCGGCCGCCAGGCACACGAGGCCGTTGAAATCCTGGTTGAACTTGACGTTGCGACCGAAGAAGGCGCGGTGCGCCGCCATGTCCGCCGGCGGGCGGTGCGTGAAGCACACCTGCTGCGGGCGCCACTGCGGATCGATGAGCTCGCCGAGGATGCGGAACATGATGCCCACGGCCAGCTCCATCGACTGGCGCATCGGCAGCCCGGGGCTGGGCAGCAGGTCTTCCTGGATGATGACCATGTCGCCCGTGTCCTCCAGGCGAAAGCTCAGCGAGGCGTTCACCAGCTTCAGGTAGCGGCCCAGCGTGTCGAGCGCGTCGCGCGGCGTGGGCTCTTCCTTGAGCACGACGCTGATGGGGCCCAGCGCCGAGAGCTTGCGCTGCGCCGCCAGCCGCAGCGCGAAATCTTCGGTGCGCGTGGCGCGCGCGGTGATCTCGAGCAGCTCGCGCACCGCGTCGCCGGGGATCAGCGTCTCGGGGTGCTCGAGCAGTTGCGCCTTGAGCCCCACGGTGCGCATGAAGGCATGCGGATCGCGGCCGAGCGACTGCACCAGCTCCACGTAGCCGCTGAGGCTCGCGCTGCGCATCAGTCGACCGAGGTGCTTCATGGTGGCTGTGGGAAGGGCCCCGTGTTCACTCGGGGCTGATCTTGAGTTGCAGTTTCTCGATGATGGCCCGATTGTGGGCGGTCGTGGCGTCCAGCGTCTGGCGCAGCTGCTGCAGCGACATCTCGCGGGGCGGATCGTAATTCTGCGCGAGCAGCGCCTCGCGGAACTTCGGCGCCTGCACGGCCCGGGCCACCTCGGCGCGGATTTTCTCCTGCAGCGCCGGCGGCATGCTGCTGAGCACGAACACGCCCACGCTCGCGTCGGGCATCACGAAGTCGGGCAGGCCCAGCTCGCCGAAGGTGGGCACGTCGGGCAGGAAGCGCGAGCGCTTCGATGAGGCCACGGCCAGCGCCTTGATCTTGCCGCTGCGGATCAGCGAGGTGACGTTGCTCACCACCTCGAAGGTCAGCTGCACCTGGTTGCCCATGAGGTCGACCAGCGCCGGCGCCGAGCCCTTGTACGGCACCACGAGGATGTCGTTGCCGCTGCGCGCGCGCAGCATTTCGCCCAGCAGGTTGGAGCGCGTGCCCGTGCTCAGGTTGGCCACGCTGACCGAGCGCGGGTGCGCCTTGGCATGCGCCAGCAGGTCGTTCACCGTGTTCGGCGGGAAGCCGGCGTTGGCCACCAGCACATGGAACATGCCCGTCACCTCGCCGACGTAGGTGAAGGTCTTGAGCGGGTCGAAGGGCGTCTTCACCGTGAGCGGAATGTCGGACAGCACGCTCGACGGCCCGACCATCAGCGTGTAGCCGTCGGCCGGCGCGGCCATCAGCGCGCGCTCGGCGATGACGGCGGAGCCGCCCGGCTTGTTGTCCACCAGCACGGTCTGGCCGAGGTTCGTGCGCAGCTGTTCGGCGAGCAGCCGCGCCGCCGCGTCGGAGATGCCGCCCGGCGGCGCGGGAACGATCAGCCGAATGGGCTTGTCGGGCCAGGCCTGGGCCGAGGCCGTGCCGCAGCACAGCGCGGCCAGGAAGAGAAGGGAGGCTCGCAGCAGATGCACACACATGGTTCGTCCTCAGGTGGAAGAGACAAAGGCGTGCGGATTCTGTGGCGCCACCGCTGCTGAATGCTTGGCGCCACGCGTCGGCCACTTACCGGATCGCGACAGCGACACCTGTCTTTGCACGCGCCGTTTCAATGCCCCAAAAAGACAAAACCGCGCCCCCGATGAGCAAGAAGTTTTCGCAACTGCGCCAGAAACTTTGGCTGCAAGCGCAACCTTTTTCACCGGAGACAACCCCATGAACTTCCTCGACGGCCACCTGTATCCCGAGAACCAGCAGCCCCTGATCATCACGGCCGCGCCCTATGCACCGGGCTGGATTCCCGCCGACTTTCCGGAAGACATTCCGGTCACGATGGAAGAGCAGATCCAGAAGGCGGTCGACTGCTACGAGGCCGGCGCCACCGTGCTGCACCTGCATGTGCGCGAGGCCAATGGCAAGGGCAGCAAGCGCCTGTCGATGTTCAACGAGCTGATCGCCGGCGTGCGCGCCCGCGTGCCCGAGATGATCATCCAGGTGGGCGGCTCCATCAGCTTCGCGCCCGAAGACGACGGCGCCGCCGCCAAGTGGCTCAGCGACGACACGCGCCACATGCTGGCCGAACTCACGCCCAGGCCCGACCAGGTCACCGTGACCGTCAACACCACGCAGATGAACGTGACCGAGCACGCGGGCCTGGACGACTTCAAGGGCCTGTCGCGCGGCGACCCGCGGCTGTATTCGACCTACCGGGACATGATCGTGCCCTCGAACCCCAGCTGGGTGGAAGAGCACATCCGTCGCCTCACGGCCGCGGGCATCCAGAGCGAGTTCCAGTGCTACAACATCAACAGCTTCGAGACCATCGAACGCATGATCCGCCGCGGCGTCTACAAGGGCCCGCTGGTGATGAACTGGGTGGCCATCAGCGGCGGCATGGACCAGGCGAACATCTACAACCTGGCCAACTTCCTGCGCGCCGCACCCGACGGCGCGGTGGTCACCGTGGAGAGCTCGGTGCTCAACGTGCTGCCCGTGAACATGATCGGCATCGCCCTGGGTCTGCACGTGCGCTGCGGCATCGAGGACGTGCTGTGGAACCAGACCCGCACCGGCAAGATGAGCTCGGTCGAGCAGATCAAGCAGCTCGTGCGCATCGCGACCGAGTTCGGCCGCCCCATCGCCACCGCGCAGCAGGCGCGCGAGATCATGAAGATCGGCGTGTTCTACGAGACCACCGAAGAGACGCTGCAGGCCAACGGCTTCGCGCCCAACCGCAATGGGGCGCAGCAGGGCTTCCTGCGCAAGCCGGCCTGATACCGCTTCCACCGCTTCCCGGGGGGCGGTTGACGTACCGACTGGTCAGTCGGTAGACTGGGCCGATCGCGCAGCTCACCGGGCTGCATCGCATCGAACCGAAAGCCCCCGATGAGCGAGAACTTCGCAGCCGAACTCCATCGCCGAGCGACCACGGCCCTGCAGGCCGGGCGCGCCGACGCGCAAGGGGAGGGCGACCGCGTGCCGGTCGGCCAGTACACCGACGAAGCCATCGCACGCGACGAGCGGCGCCTGCTGCAGCGGCATCCGCAGCCGGTGGCTTCCAGCGCGTCGCTCGCGTCGCCGGGCGCTTGGCTGTCGCTCACCCACACGGGCGTGCCGCTGCTGCTGGTGCGCCAGGAGAGCGGGCAGGTGCAGGCGTTTCTCAATGTGTGCCGCCACCGCGGCGCGCGCGTGGTGCCAGAGGGCGGCGGCAGCGAGGCGCGCGCTTTTGTCTGCCCGTACCACGCGTGGACCTACAAGCCCGACGGCGCCTTGCGCGGCGTGCCCGAATCCTTCGGCTTTCCCTGCCTGAAGCAGGACGAGTCGGGCCTGCGCCGGCTGGCCACGGTCGAGCGCGCGGGCGTGGTCTGGGTCGTGTGCGATCCGTCGCGGGCGGACAGCGACCCCGGCGCGCACCTGGGCGCACTCATGGACAACCTCGAGTCGCTGGCCGGGCTGCGCGCGCCCGTGGCCTATGCGCCGCGCACGTACGAGGTCGAGGCCAACTGGAAGCTGCTGGTCGACGGTTCCTTCGAGGCCTACCACTTCAAGGTGGCGCACCGCGAGACCATCGCCCACATGTTCCTGCACAACCTGCAGGTGATCGACGAGTTCGACCTGAACCGGCGCCTGTACCTGCTCAAGTCGAAGTTCCAGGAACACTGGCCCGACGCCGCCGGTTTCGATCCGCGCCGCTACGGCAACTTGACCTACTTCTTCTTTCCCAACACGACCATCCTCGTGCAGCCCGACCACGCGCAGCTCAGCATGCTGGAGCCGCTGGGCGCCACGCGCACGCGCGTGCACGAGCTCACGCTGATTCCCGAGGCACCGGCCTCGGAGAAGGCGACCGCGCACTGGGACGCGAACGTGGCACTGTACCGGCGCACGCTCGCGGAAGACTACGCACTGGCCGAGTCGATCCAGGCCGGGCTGGCATCGGGCGCGAACGACGCGCTCAGCTTCGGCACCTTCGAGTACAGCGCGCCGCGCTTCCATGCGCAGCTCGCGCAGCAGGTGGCCGCCATGCCGGCCGCACGCTGACGCGCGAGGGTGTCGCGCGTGCAACAACCAGACCACAAGACACAAGAAAGAATGGCGCGCATCGCGTCTGATCGCCGGTCGCGTTCCCGCGGCATGCGCTGGGCGTGACGCATTCCAGAACCGCCGATGGCCACCCTTGCCCCTTCCCGTAAAGAAACGATCCTCGCGCGCGCCGAGCAGCACTTTGCCGACCACGGCTTCCAGGGCGCATCGCTGTCGGCCATCGCGCGTGACTGCGAGGTCGGCAACCCGGGGCTGCTGCATCACTTCGCGAGCAAGGAGGTGCTGTACCGCGCCGTGCTCGAGAAGCAGGCCGAGGACCTGACGGCGCGCATCTGCAAGCGCGTCGAGGCGGCCCCCGACCTGCCCGCGCGGCTGCAGGCGTTCGTCGCGCTGCAGGTCGAGTGGATGCACGCGCGGCCCACGGGCTTCAAGCTCGTCACGCGCGAACTGCTCGACAACGCCGAGCGCATCCAGCACGCACAGACCCGGCCGCTCGAAGGCTTCCTGCAGGCCAGCCTGGGCCTGGTGGCCGCGGCGCAGGCGGCCGGCCTCGTGCGCGACGACCTGTCGGCCGTGGTGGTGCTCACGCTCATCTTCGGCACGCTGAACTACGCCAAGATGGCGCGGCCCACCTTTGCCAAGACCTTCGCCGAGCCCGCGCTGAAGAGCGACACGGCCTGGATGAAGGCGATGGCGCGCGACGTGCTGCGCGTCATCTCGCCGCCCTGATTTTTTTCCCTTCCAGCAACCCCGACCAAAGGACGTTCCCTTGAAAACCCGCATCACCGAACTCTTCGGCATCCGCCACCCCATCATCCAGGGCGGCATGCACTACGTCGGCTTCGCCGAGCTGGCCGCGGCTGTCTCCAACGCCGGCGGCCTGGGCATCATCACGGGCCTCACGCAGAAGACGCCCGAGCTGCTGGCCCGCGAGATCGCGCGCTGCCACGAGATGACCGACAAGCCCTTCGGCGTGAACCTCACCTTCCTGCCGACCTTTGCCTCGCCGCCGTACCCCGAGTACATCGCGGCCATCGTCGAAGGCGGCATCAAGGCCGTGGAAACCGCGGGCCGCAGCCCCGAGGCCTACATGCCTGCGCTGAAGGCCGCGGGCATCAAGGTGATCCACAAGTGCACCTCGGTGCGCCACGCGCTCAAGGCCGAGCGCATCGGCTGCGACGCGGTGAGCGTCGACGGCTTCGAGTGCGGCGGCCACCCCGGCGAGGACGACGTGCCCAACATGATCCTGCTGCCGCGCGCGGCCGAGGAACTGAAGATCCCGTTCGTCGCCTCGGGCGGCATGGCCGACGGCCGCAGCCTCGTGGCCGCGCTCGCGCTGGGCGCCGAGGGCATGAACATGGGCACGCGCTTCATCGCCACCAAGGAAGCGCCGGTGCACGCCAACGTGAAGCAGGCCATCGTCAACGCCTCGGAACTCGACACGCGCCTGATCATGCGTTCGCTGCGCAACACCGAGCGCGTGATCAACAACGCGGGCGTGGAGCGCCTCATGGAGATCGAGCGCGCCAAGGGCGACACGCTGAAGATCGACGACATCATGGACCAGGTCGCCGGCATCTACCCGAAGGTGATGACCGAAGGCCACATGGACGCCGGCGCCTGGAGCTGCGGCATGGTGGCCGGGCTGATCCACGACGTGCCCAGCTGCGCGGAGCTCATCGACCGCATCATGGCGCAGGCCGATGAGCTCATCGCCAAGCGCCTGGCGGGCATGCTGAAGGGCTGATCAGCCCCGCTCGACCTGCCGCGCCAGGAAACTGCAGCTGGCCACCAGCAGGCGTGCCACCTCGGCCACGCTGGATTCGATGCGGTGCTGTGGTCCGGCCACGGCCACCGCCACCGTGTCGTTGTGCAGCTGCAGGAAGGCCGCCACGGCCCACACGTCGCTCACGTTCTCGCCGCGCGTCACGAAGTAGCCGAGCTTGCGGCTGTCGAGCACGTCGGCCACCAGTGCCTCGTGCGCGGTCTTGGTGGTGGCGGTCACGGCGGGCAGCGTGCGCTCCTTGAGCCAGGCGCGCAGCTCGGGCTCCTTCAGACTGCCCAGCAGCGCCTTGCCGATGGAGCTGGAGTGCAGCGGCTTGAACTCGCCGGGCTTGGCCGAGTAACGGATGGGGTGCAGGCCCTCGACCACCTGCAGGTAGATCACCGAATCGCCTTGGCGCTTGCCCAGGATCACCGTCTCGCGCGTGGCGTCGCGCAGCCGCTCGAGCACCGGCGTGGCGCGTTCGATGAACGGGTCCTTGGCGCTGATGTCGTGCATCACGTCGAACATGCGCCGCGTGGGGTAGAGCGCGCGCGGCCGGCTCAGCGTGTACAGGTAGCCGCGCGCGGTCAGCGTCGAGACGATCGCGTGGCAGGTGCTCTTGGGCACGCCCACGGCTTCGGCGAGTTCGGTGAGCGACAGCGGCCGCTGGCTCGCCTGGAAGGCTTCGAAGATGTCGATCACCCGCGCAATCGCGGTCACGGTGACGCCAGTCATGGGCGCTTCTCCTGAACGGTGGAACGGACCGGGCGACGAAATTCAGCCGCCTGAACAAACGGGATCGGCGAGCGCGATCCGCGCGGTCATTCTGTCATTCGTTCGTAATGCTGAACATAGGTTCTTGTTCCCGAATAAGTCGGTTCCTACGATGGGCCCACGACAGTTCGACGGAGACATACCAAGGTGCAGCAAGCCAGCCAGGACATCACAGTGGACGCACACGCCGACGGCGTGGTGTGGATCACCATCGACCGCGCCGCCAAGCACAACGCCCTCGCGGGCCGCGTGCTCACGGCGCTGGCCCAGGCGGTCGCCGCGCACGGGGCCCGGCCCGACACCCGGCTCGTCATTCTTCGCGGCGCCGGCGAGCGCTTCTTCGCCGCGGGCGGCGACCTGGTCGAGCTCTCGGACGTGCGCGACGAGGCCGCCACCCACGCGATGGTCGAGCGCTCGCGCGGCGCGCTCGACGCCGTGCGCCGCTGCCCGGTGCCGGTGCTGGCGTACCTCAACGGCGACGCCATCGGCGGTGGGGCCGAACTGGCACTGGCCTGCGACATGCGCCTGCAGGCCGCGCACGCGCGCATCGGCTTCATCCAGGCCAAGCTCGCGATCAGCACGGCCTGGGGCGGTGGCCCTGACCTGTGCCGGCTGGTGGGCGGTGCGCGCGCGCTGCGCATGATGGGCCGCTGCGAAATGGTCGACGCGGCGCAGGCCCTGCAGTGGGGCCTGGCCGATGCGTCGATTGCAGACGGCGCCGACGGCGAAGACCTGCGCGCGTTCCTTGCGCCGCTGCGCGCGCATCCGCCGCAGGTGCTGCGCGGGATGAAGGCGCAGCACATCGCGTGGCGCGAGGGCGCCTCGTACGGCGCGCGCCGCGAGGTCGAGCATGCGCAGGTGCTGGCCACCTGGCTGCACGACGACCACTGGCAGGCCTCCGACCGCTTCCTTGCCAAGGCCGCCCGATGAAGCGCGACGACCTCATGCCCAGCGCTGCCAACGAGCCGCGCCTGTACCCCACGAGCCCGACCGGCATCGAGGTGCCCGCCAGCGTCGGCGCCGACGCCGTGCGGCCCGAGCGCATCGGCGAGCCCGGCGCCTACCCCTTCACGCGCGGCATCTTCCCGGACGGCTACCAGGGCCGGCTGTGGACCATCCGCCAGTACTCCGGCTTCGGCACCGCCGAGGAATCGAACGAGCGCTACAAGTTCCTGCTGGCCAAGGGCCAGACGGGGCTGTCGGTGGCGCTGGACCTGCCGACCCAGTGCGGGCTCGATCCCACGCACCCGATGGCGCGCCCCGAGATCGGCAAGGTCGGCGTGTCGCTGTCGAACCTCAGCGAAGCGGAGATCCTGTTCAAGGACCTCGACCTGTCGCGCATCTCGACCTCGTTCACCATCAACGGCACCGCCGCGATCATCTATGCGATGTACCTGGCCGTGGCCGACAAGCAGGGCGTGCGGCGCGACCAGCTCACCGGCACCATCCAGAACGACATCCTCAAGGAGTACGTGGCGCGCGGCACCTGGATCTTTCCGGTGCGCCCGTCGATGCGGCTCATTGCCGACACCATCCTGTACTCGAACGAGGTCTCGCCGCGCTTCAACCCGATCAGCATCGCCGGGGCGCACGTGCGCGACGCGGGCGCCACCGCCGCGGAGGAAATGGCCTACACGCTGGCCAACGGCCTGGCCTATGTGGACGAGCTGCGCGCGCGCGGCGGCGACGTCGAGAAGTTCGCCAAGCGGCTGTCGTTCTTCTTCTATGTGCACATGGACTTCTTCGACGAGATCGCGAAGTTCCGCGCCGGCCGCCGGCTGTGGGCCCGCCTCATGAAGGAGCGCTACGGCGTGCAGGACCCGAAGGCCCAGCACTTCCGCTTCGGCGTGGTGTGCGGCGGCTCGTCGCTGGTGGCGCCGCAGCCCTACAACAACGTGGTGCGCGTCGCGGTGGAGACCATGGCCGCGGTGTTCGGCGGCGCGCAGTCGATCTTCACCTGCGCCTTCGATGAGGCCTTCCAGATCCCGACCGAGTTCTCGGCCGAGCTGGCGGTGCGCACGCAGCAGATCCTGGCCTACGAAAGCGGCATCGGCCGCACCGTCGATCCTCTGGGCGGCAGCTATTTCCTGGAGCAGCACACCGACCGCATCGAAGAGCAGATCGTGCGCGTGATGGACGAGATCGATGCCTACGGCGGCGTGGTGCGTGCCATCGAGGAAGGCTGGATCCAGATGCGGCTGGCCGAGCGCGGCCTGGAGCGCAAGCTCGACAACGACGCCGGGCGCACCGTGGTGGTGGGGCAGAACCACTTCAGGAAAGAGAACGAAGAGGTCAAGGTCGGCGAGGTCTTCACGCTCGACCCGACCGTGGCGCAGCGCGCATTGGAGAAGTTCCAGCGCACGCTCGACACGCGCGACAACGCGGCCGTGGCGCGCGCGCTCGCGCGGCTGTCGGCCGCGTCGGCCAAGGACCGCGAGAACGTCATGCCCTACCTCGTGGAGTGCTGCCATGCCTACGCCACCGTCGGCGAGATGGTGGCCTGTCTCAAAGCCCAGTGGGGCGAATTCAAGGAGCCGGTGAACCTATGAGCACGCAGCAACCAGGCACCGCCGCGCTCGCGGCCCGGCGCATCCTGATCGGCAAGCCCGGCCTCGACGGCCACGACATCGGCGCCAAGATCATCGCCCTGACCCTGCGCAACGCCGGCGCCGAGGTGATCTACACCGGCCTGCGCCGCAGCCCGCTGCAGATCGCGCAGGTGGCGGTCGACGAAGGCGTCGACGCGGTCGGCCTGAGCATCCTGTCGGGCAGCCACAAGGAGCTGGTGTCGGACGTGATCGCGCAGCTGCGCGAACTGAAGGCACACGACGTGAAGGTGTTCGTCGGCGGCACCATCCCGGCGGAAGACCATGCCCACCTGCGCGCGCTCGGCGTGAGCGCGGTCTTCACGGCGGACATGCCGCTGGAGCAGGTGGTGGCTTCGCTGGCGGAGTGTCTGGCATGAGCGCCGCGCCGGGTCGCCCCAAGCAAGCTCGCACCGCAGTGCGAAGCACGGAGGTACTCCTGTGAGCGCGGTTGGGCCGCTCGACGGCATCCGCATCATCGAGGTCGGCCACATGCTGGCCGGGCCGTATTGCGGCCTGATGCTGGCCGACATGGGCGCCGAGGTCATCAAGATCGAGACGCCCGAAGGCGACATCGCGCGCAGCGTCAGCCCGCACTTCATCGGCCCGCACAACGCCTACTTCGCCAGCCTCAACCGCAGCAAGAAGAGCGTGGTGCTCGACCTCGCGAGCACCGAAGGGCAGGAGGCGCTGGGCCGCATCGCCGAAACCTCGCACGCGGTGGTCACCAACCTGCGGCCCTCGGCGATCCGCAAGCTCGGCCTCACCTACGACGCCATGCGGCAGTGGAACGAGCGCATCGTCTGCGTGGCGCTCACCGGCTACGGCCTGGACGGCCCGCACGCCGACAGCCCCGCCTACGACTACGTGATCCAGGCGCTGACCGGCGTGATGGCGCTCACCGGCGACCCCGACGCACCGCCCACCAAGGCCGGCTACTCGGCCGTCGACAACTCGGCGGGGCTGGTGGCCGCCATCGGCCTGCTGGCCAAGATCGTGCAGGGCAAGGGCGGGCAGGTCGACGTCGCGATGTACGACGTGATGCTCTCGCAGCTCAATTACCTGGCCGGCGCCGTGCTCAACGCGGGCGAGACCATGGCGCGCCAGGCCGATTCGTCGCACCCCTACGTGGTGCCGGCGCAGATCTTCCCGACCGCCGACGGCTGGCTCACGCTCTTCATCACGCACGACAAGTTCTGGAAGATCTTCTGCGACGAGGTCGGCCATTCCGAATGGACCACCGACGCACGCTTTTGCACCATGGCCGGACGGCGCGCGCACCGCAGCGAGGTCATCGCCGCCATCGCGCAGCTGCTGCGCGGCGCGCCGGCGGCCGAGTGGGTGCGGCGGCTGGTGCCGCTGGGCGTGGTGGCGGCCGAGGTGGGCACGCTCAACGACGCGTTGTGCGGCGACATCGCCACCGCGCGGCGGCTGGTCGTGTCGCTGGGCGACGGCAGCCTGCCGCTGCAGGCCGTGGCCAGCCCGGTGCGCTTCGACGGCTTCACGCCGCGCTACGGCCTGCCGCCGCTGCTCAACGAGCATGCGGACGAGGTGCTGGGCAAGGTGGCGGCATGAACATGGACGCGGCGCCGCTTGATCGGTGGGCCTTGAGCCGCGAACTCACGCGGCTGGCCAACGCCGACCCGATGGCGCTGGCGCGCGAGCCGCTGCGCGACCTGCCGTCGCATGCGGCGCGGCGTGTCGGCATCACCGGCGCGCCGGGCGCCGGCAAGAGCACGCTGGTCGGCCACCTGGCGCAGCTGCGCGCGCCGCGCGGGCGCCTGGGCGTGCTGGCCGTGGACCCGAGCAGCCCGAAGAGCGGCGGCGCCATCCTCGGCGACCGCGTGCGCATGGACGAGCTTGCGGGCAATGCGCAGCTGTATATCCGTTCGCTCGGCTCGCGCCGCACCGGCGACGGGCTGGCCGACAACCTGCCCGAGATGCTGGAACTGATGGACCGCTTCGGCTTCGACGAGGTGCTGCTCGAAACCGTCGGTGTCGGCCAGGCCGAGCACGCCGTGCGCGCGCAGGTCGACACGATGGTGCTGGTGCTGCTGCCCGACAGCGGCGACATCGTGCAGGCCATGAAGGCCGGCATCATGGAAATGGCCGACATCTTCGTGGTCCACAAGGCGGACCTGCCGGGCGCGCAGCGCATGGCCACCGACATCCGCCGCATCGCCACGATGGCGCGCCACGCGCCGGGCGACTGGGTGCCGCCCATCTTGCTGAGCGCGGCCGGCGACCCGGCGTCGCTGCAGGCGCTGTCGGACACCATCGACCGCCACCAGGCCTGGCACGCGCAGGCGCCCGAGGTGCGCGCGATGGCCCGCGCACGGCGCGCGCGCTACCGGCTGCGTCGCCTGCTGGAGCTGCGCATCGGGCAGTTCATCGCGCGCCAGGACGGCGCCTTCTTCGACAGGCCCATCGCCGAGCAGCTGGTGCGGGCCGTGGCCGCGTTGCCGCATGCGCAGGAGGGCGCATGAAGCGCGACGCCATCCGCACGCTCAAGAAGTCGTTGCGCGCCGGCGGCGAAGCGCACGCCTCGCCGCAGCAGGCGCAGGACGCCCGCGCGGCGGCGCTCGTCTTGCTGGAGCGCAGCGTGGCCATGCGGCACGACCGGCTGGCGATCCAGCGGCTGCTCGACGCCGTTCGGCTGCGCGCCCCCGTCGCACCCGCGCTCTGGGCGCACTGCGAGGCCGTGGCGGCCCGCATGCCGGGGCCGGTGCGGCCGCAGATGTTGCAGCTGCTGCGCCACCAGTCGACGCAGCGCGCAAGCGATGGGAGCCACGCAGCGGACCGATAGCGTTCGAAACCTACGACAGAAGAAGGAGACAAAAATGCAAAAGCATGCGACGAAAACAAAAGAGATTCCAAGGACACCGCCCTTGCGCCGGCGCATCGCGGCGGCCGTGCTGGCTGCCGTGGCCGCACCGGCCTTTGCGCAGGGCAGCGACGACGTCGTTCGCATCGGCGTGATGGCCGACATGAGCGGCCTGTATTCCGACATGGGCGGCGCGGGCCTCGTGGAGGCCGTGAAGATGGCTGTCGCCGATGCGGGCGGCACCGTGAACGGCAAGAAGATCGAGGTGATCACCGCCAACCACTCGGCCAAGCCCGACATCGCGGCCACCAAGGCGCGCGAGTGGTTCGACACGCAGGGCGTGGACATGATCATCAGCGGGCCCAGCTCGGGCACCAGCCTGGCCATCGCGAAGATCGCGGCCGAGAAGAAGAAGGTCGTGATGGTGACCGGCGGCGTGGCCGCGCAACTCACCAACGAAGAGTGCTCGCCCTACACCGTGCACTACCTGTACGACACCGTGGCGCTGGCGCGCGGCACCGGCGCCGCCATGACGCGCCAGGGCGGCAAGAGCTGGTACTTCCTGACGGTGGACTACGCCTTCGGCGACTCGCTCGAGAAAGAGACCACGCAGGTCGTGCTGGCCAACGGCGGCAAGGTCGTCGGCAGCGTGCGGCATCCGCTGTCGGCCACCGACTTCTCGTCGTTCCTGCTGCAGGCGCAGGCCTCGAAGGCGCAGGTGCTGGGCCTGGCCAACGGCGGCGGCGACACCATCGGCGCCATCAAGGCCGCGCAGCAGTTCGGCGTCACCAAGTCGATGAAAATCGCCGGCCTCATGCTCTTCATCACCGACGTGCATGCGCTCGGGCTGAAGCTCACCAGCGGCATCAACCTGACCGAGGCCTGGTACTGGGACACCGACGAGCGCTCGCGCAAGTGGTCGGCCCGCTTCTTCGACAAGATGAAGAAGATGCCCACCAGCATGCAGGCCGCCAGCTACTCGGCCGCGCTGCAGTACCTGAAGGCCGTGGGCGCCGCCGGCACCGACAGCGCCGACCCGGTGATGACGCAGCTGCGCACGCTGAAGATCGACGACATGTACACGTCCAACGGCCACATCCGCGGCGACGGCCGCATGGTGCACGACCTGCAGCTCATGGAGATCAAGAGCCCGGCCGACTCCAGGCGACCGTGGGACTACTACAAGCCGGTGCAGCGCATACCGGGCGAGCAGGCCTTCGCATCGAAGGCGGAATCGAAGTGCAAGAACTGGAGTTGAGGCGGCCAGGCCCTGCCCACC